>CAMLLF010000027.1 GCA_946480705.1 uncultured Lysobacteraceae bacterium
GCCGCGCGCGGCCGCGGCATCGGCGGGGCGCTGCTTGCTGCGGCCGAATCGCACGCGCGGGAGCGCGGCTGCCGCGGTATGCGCCTGGAAGTGCGGCAGGACAATGCCGCTGCGGTGCAGCTCTACGAGACGCGCGGCTACCGGCGCGCGGCGGCACTCGCGGACTACTATGACGACGGCGCCGCGGCCTGGCGCTATGAAAAGGACTTGCGGGACGGACTCCCATGAAACTGCTCGCCCTGATGACCGCATTCGCATTCCTGCAGACGGCCGACCCGTCGCTGCAGGCCGAGGCCGGTGTCGCGACCGACGTCACCGACGCGGCCAAGCGCAGCCGGCTGCCGGCGGCCGACCAGATGCCGCCCAATGTCAGGCTCGTCGAAACCGTGCTGTCGCGGCGTCGCCTGCACCAGCTCGAATCCATGGGTGGCCTGCGACTGCCGCGCATGGACGTGTTCGTCGCCGACGGCAGCCATGTGATGCACAGCGTCGGCTGGAACTATCGAATGCCGTGGCGGTTCGATGCAGCGCTGAAAGAGCGCAACGCGCTGCCCGGCGGCCTCACGATCGACGAATTGTTCGGATTCCTGACCGACCGGCAGGGCAATCCGGTCGCCAAGCCCGATCTCGCCGGCACCGACGTCGTCGTGTTCCTGTATTGGGCCGGCTGGTGCGGTCCCTGCGGCACCTCGCTCAGCGAAATGCGCAAGCTCATGGCTGCGGACGCGAGCCGCCGGTTCGTCTGGGTTGCGATCGAAGCCGATTCGGTGAAACAGAACGTGCAGCGAGAGACGCTGCGATAGCGCACGATCATGACGCTCGCCACCCTCATCGACACCTATCCGGCGCTGCTTGCAGTCGCCATCTTCTTCGCACGCATCGTCGACGTCTCGTTCGGCACGGTGCGCATCCTCGTCGGCTTTCGCGGATACCGGCTGCTCGCGGCGCTGATCGGCTTCTGCGAAGCGGCGATCTGGGTCGTCGCCGCGAGCAAGGTCATCGGCCACCTCGACAACTGGTATCTCGTGATCGCCTACGCGGCGGGCTATGCGACCGGCAACTTCGTCGGCATCACGCTGGAAAAGCGCCTCGGCGTCGGCCGCGAACTCGCACGCATCATTTCCTATTGCAGCGCCTGCAACCTCGCCGAGGCGCTGACGAAGCGCGGCTATTCCGTCGTCGAACTCGCCGGCCGTCACCGCGGCGATGCGCCGGTGCAGGTGCTCTACGTCGTCGACAAGCGCCGGCGCATGCCCGAGCTGCTGCGCCTCGTGCACGAACTCGATCCCGCGGCGATCTACACCGTGACCGACGTGAAGTCCTGCCACGGCGAGGACGAGCATCCGCTCGATGCCGGCGCAGGGCAGGGCATGGCGCTGCGATTCAAGCGCAAGTAGATGCGCGTAATGCGCGGCGCGGCTATTGCAGAGCCGCGACCCGTGCCCACGCCGCACGCGGAACGTTCTGCAGCAGCGTCACCGGCACGAAGACGCCGTGGTCGTTGTCGACGAACGCGCGGCATTCCGGCGGCACGGCGTCGACGAAGGTTTCGATGAGCCAGTCGCCGCGCCACTCGACGACGAACAGGGAGGGATCCGCGATTCCGCCGAGCGCGTCGGCCTTTTCGTCGTCGCCGAAATCGTCGAGCAGGCTCTGATCCGGACGAATCGAGAGCCAGCCGTCGCGCTCGTCGAGGATCGTGCGTCCGTCCTCGGTGGACTCGGCGCCGCGCTCAACCGCCCAGACGACGGGCGACCACGAACGTTCGGTTTCGGCGAGGAGGATCAGGGTATTCATGGCGTGATCCGATCGCCGCCGGTTCGCGGACGGGACCGCGAAGCATAGCGGCCCGCACGCGTCGTCGGCGAGTACGGCTACCAGTCGGTCGCCTCGAGCTTGGCCCTGGTCTGCGCATCGGCCGGCCGCGCGATCAGTCCGCCCGCGGCGGCAATCGTGACTTCGTAGCGCGCGCCGTCGATCAGCGGCATGTAGGCCGCGCTGCCGAAATCGGCGTCGACCCAGGGCAGCCACGCCGGATAGCGGCGTTTGAGCTGCCACAGATCGAGCACGCCGTCGCCCGACAGCGCAGTGACGCTCGGCGGGGTCGTCTGCGCCTTGGTCGTGTCGCGCCAGCGGCCGCTGATGCGCTCGACGCGATACAGCGGCTCGGCGCCGAGACTGACCGCGCGCGGCGTCCACTTGATCACGCGCGCGTCGAGCTGCCAGTCGTCGCCGGCGAGCTGCACGCTCTCGTGCGTGCCGTCGGCGAGATCCACGCGCAGCGCCCACTGCTGCGGCCCGAACGCGCGCACGCCGATCGTCGCGACGGGCTGCTCGGCAACCAGCCGCCGGTAGCCGTCGAGCGACAGCGACAGCGCGCACAGCACCAGGGCCAGACTCAGCAGCACGAGCAGCCACGCGCCGCGATGGCACGCGGACAGCCGCCGGCGCTGGCGCCAGCGCCGGCGCACGGCGAAGGATTGCGCGAGCGCCGCGAGCCCGAACACGGCAGCGGCGACAGCAGGCAGCAACGCGGGAATCTCGGGCACCATGGCCGATCGCCGTACCGGGGATGCGTCTCGTTATACTGCATCCTCCGTCAACCTCGCATCAGGATCGCCCGTCCGATCCCCGCACTGTCACGGTCCCTGCCATGCCCCAGCTTCTGCGCATCGTGTTCCTGCTCTGCCTGATCGGTCTCGTCGCGGCCTGCGGCAACAAGGGCGATCTCGTCAAACCCGGTACGACGCCGGCGCCGGCCAAGACCGACGCGGGCAAGTGAGCGGCGACGATTCCGGCGTTATGGAATTATTGCCTTTTAGCAAGATGCACGGCATCGGCAACGACTTCGTCGTCGTCGACTGCCGCGCGCGCGCGCTGCCGCTGGACACCGCGGCGATCGCGCGGCTCGGCGACCGGCATCTCGGCGTCGGTTTCGACCAGCTGCTGACAATCGAACCCGCGCGCGATGCGTCCTGCGCGTTCCGCTACGGCATCTACAACCGCGACGGCAGCGAAGCCCGCCAGTGCGGCAACGGCGTGCGCTGCGTCGCGGCCTGGCTGCGCCGCGACGGCGCGCTCGGCGACGGTTTGACGCGGCTGGAGAGCCCGAGCGGCCCGGTCGCCGTGGAAGTGCTGGCCGACGGTCGCGTGCGCGTCGACATGGGCGTGCCGCAGTTCGCGCCGGCGGCCATTCCGCTGCGCGAGCGCGACGGAGCGGCGCTCTACCGGCGCCGGCTCGGCGCCGACGACGTGGATTTCGGCGCCGTCTCGATGGGCAATCCGCATGCCGTGATCGAGGTCGCCGACAGCGCGGCCGCGCCTGTCGCAGGCTGGGGCCCGCAGCTCGAAACCCATGCCGATTTTCCGGATCGCGCGAACGTCGGTTTCGCCGAGGTGATGTCGTCGCGCGAAATCCGGCTGCGCGTCTGGGAACGCGGCGTCGGCGAAACGCAGGCCTGCGGCAGCGGCGCGTGTGCGGCCGTCGCCGTTCTCGCGCACCGCGGCCGCGTCGGCGCCGAGGTCGACGTCCACCTGCCGGGCGGCACGCTGCAGATTGCCTGGGCCGGCTCCGGACAGACCGTCTGGATGACGGGTCCGGCCGCTTTCGTCTTCGAAGGGAACTATCACGTATGAGCGACATGAGCCTGAAGGACGGCCTCACCGCGATGGAAGTCGCGAGCTATCTGCGCCGGCACCCGGAATTCCTCAACGAATTTCCCGATCTCGCGATGGCGCTGCGCCTGCCGCGCGACCAGGGCGCGGCGGCCTCGCTCGCGAGCTATCAGCTCGACGTGCTGCGCGACAAGAACCGCGAACTCACGCGGCGCCTGCGCGAACTCATCGAGATCGCGCACGAGAACGAGCAGCTCATGATCCGCGTGCACACGCTGACGCTGTCGCTGATGCGCGCGACCTCGCTGGCCGACAGCCTGAGCCGCGTCGTCGCCGGCCTGACCGAGGATTTCCACACCGACCTCGTGCGCATCGTGCTGTTCGGCCGCAGCGACGCGCTGCCGGTCGCCGACTGGCTGATCCTCGAACCCGGCGGAAAATCGGCGCTGCCGGCGTTCGCCGAATTCCTGCAGCGCAACGAGCCGCTCTGCGGCCGCCTGCAGCCCGACAAGCTCGCCGCACTGTTCGGCCCGCGCGCCGGCGAAGTGCATTCGGCCGTGCTGATGCCGGTCAACGGCCTCGGCATGCTCGCGATCGGCAGCCACGACATGGATCGCTTCCACCCGGGCATGGGCACGGTGTTCCTGAAGCTCATCGCCGAGGCGATCACCGCGTCGGTCACGCGCTATCCGATGTGCTGACGTGCCTGCGCCGCGGCTGCCTGCGCCGCGACGGCTCGTCGTACCGGATGAATCCATGAGCACGCTCGGCGCCGACGTTGCGCGATTCCTCGACTACCTGCGCGTCGAGAAGCGCTACGCGCCCGGCACGATCACGAACTACGCGCGCGAGCTCGCGCTGCTCGACACGTACGCGCAGTCGCTCGGGCTGACGCACTGGCGCGAGCTGCGCGCCGAACCGCTGCGCGGTCTCGTCGCGCGCGAGCACCGGCGCGGCCGCCAGCCGGGCAGCCTGCATCACCTGCTGTCGGCCTGCCGCAGCTTCTTCCGCTGGCTGCTGCGCGAAGGCGTGATCGCGCACGATCCCGCGCTCGACGTGCGCGCGCCGAAACAGCGGCGCAAGCTGCCGCAGGTGCTCGACGTCGACGAAGCCACGGCGCTCGTGGAGATTCCGACGGACACGCCCGAAGCCGTGCAGGACCGCGCGATGCTGGAGCTGTTCTATTCGAGCGGCCTGCGCCTCGCCGAACTGACCGGTCTCGTCTGGAACGACATCGACCTGCCGCAGGGACTCGTGCGCGTGCTCGGCAAAGGTTCGAAGACGCGCGTCGTGCCGATCGGCAGCAAGGCGATCGAGGCATTGACGGTGCTGCACGCACAGGCCCGGCCCGACGCGGCCGAGCCGGTGTTCCGCGGCCGCGGCGGCCGGCCGATCTTGGCGGCGAGCGTGCGCAAGCGGCTCAAGGGCTGGGCCCAGGCGCAGGGCGTCTGGAAACGCGTCTATCCGCATCTGCTGCGGCATTCGTTCGCGAGCCATCTGCTGGAATCCTCGGGCGATCTGCGCGCCGTGCAGGAACTGCTCGGCCATGCGGACATTTCCACGACGCAGGTTTATACCCATCTGGATTTCCAGCATCTGGCGCGCGTCTACGACGCCGCGCATCCGCGCGCGAAACGGCGCAAGGAATAGCGCACCGCCCGTCGCCGACAGGCGGCGCCGTGCGTCTCAGGCCGTGCTGCAGCCGTACGCGATCCTGACGTCCCCTGAGCCCAACCGGAGACCACAGATGCCCAAGCACCGCCTTGGCGCAGCGCTCGCGCTCGCCCTGCTGTTCTGCGCGACGGCCGACGCGCATGCGTTCGGTTTCGCGCCGGAAATCCGCGTGCCGTCCCACGGCGAAGCCGAGTCGGTCGCGATCGGCGATGTCAGCGGCGACGGCCGCGACGACCTCGTCGTCGCCACGAACGCCTACTTCGCGAACGCCTGGTCGAACCACGCACTGATTCATGTGCAGCAGGCCGACGGCAGGCTCGCCCAGCCCGTCGCCGTGCCGTACACGACGACCTACGGCAGTCCGCGCGGCCTCGCGCTGGCCGACCTCGATGCCGACGGCGTGCTCGATATCGCCGTCGGTCATGCCGGCGGCCTCGCGCTGCTGCGCCGCGACGGCACCGGCGGCTTCAGCCTGCGCACCGTCGCCACGAACCGCAGCGGCAACGTGCTCGCCCGGCTCGATGTCGACCGCAACGGCGTCGACGATATCGTTGCGCTGAGCAACGGTGGTCCGGCGACGATCCACTACGGCGACGGTTTCGGCGGCATCGCAAGCCAGCAGACGCTCGGCACGCAGTCCGGCGGCTTCAACGATCTGAAGATCGGCGATCTGGATGGCAACGGTTTCGACGATCTCGCCATCATGTCGAGCTACAGCTATTCCGTGCCGAACCTGACGGTGTATCGCAGCGACGGCATGGCAGGCTGGCTTGCGCCGCAGAACTATTTCGTCGGAACCAACGAACTGACGGCCGGCTTGGCCGTCGGCGACTTCGACGATGACGGTCGCGACGACGCGATCCTCTCGCGCGGGCGCAATTCGCCGACCTGGCTGTGGCGCTATCGGCAAGACGCAAACGGCCAGCTCCAGGCCACCGCGACACTGCCGAGCTACGACATTCCGTCGACGCTCCAGGCGGTCGATCTCGACCGCGACGGCCGGGACGACGTCGCGGTGCTGCACAGCGGCTGGTCGCGCCTCGGGCTGTATCTGCAGGGGAGCGCCGGACTCGGCGCGGAACAGCTCGTGACGATTCCCTATCAGTCGCACTACAACCCGCAGGGCCTTGCCTTCGGCGATCTCGACGGCGACGGCTGCACGGATGCGGCGATTGCACTGAACGGCGACGGCGTTTCGGTGCTGGCCGGCCGCGGTTGCGCGCCGACGGCGGATCTCGCGGTCGCGATCCGCGCCGAGGCGCGCAAAACCGTCGCCGTCGACGTGAGCCATCTGGGCGGTACGGCCGCAGGAAAGGCCGATGTCGCGATCGAGTTCCGCGCGCGCGTGTTCGGCCGCATCGTTGCGCCAGCCAACTGCGTGGCGCAACCCAGCGTGGGCCGGGTGCAGGCGTATCGCTGCACGACGGAAACGCTCCGGGCCGGCGCGAGCGAAACGCTGCGCTTCGCGCTGGGCATTTCCAGCGTGACCGTCAGCGCCGACGTGGCCTCGGACGCGACCGACCCCGACGAAAGCAACAATGCGGCAATTGCGAATCTGAGATTCTGAGCGCTGCGGCGCGGCGCCGGTGACGGCGCCGCGCCGACGGGGGATTACGGTGCCGGCGCGATCCCGATCGCGCCGAACAGCTTGGCGCTGTCGTAGCGGCGATCGCCGCGGATGACGGTGCGCACCTTGCGGATGTCGGCCATGTTCAGGGTCGGATCGCCGTCGACGAGAATCAGGTCGGCGACATAACCCGGCGCGATGCGGCCGTATTCCTTGTCGCGCTTCGTGACGACCGCCGCGTCGTAGGTCGCGGTACGCAGCGCGTCCTTCGGCGCGATGCCCGCAGCGACATAGAGTTCGAGTTCGCGCGGGATCTGCAGGCCGCCCGAGCCGTCCGTGCCGGCGACGATGCGCACGCCGCTGCGGTGCAGCAGGCCGACGAAGTCGATCATGCGCTGATAGCCGTCGCGATACGCGGCTTCCTGGCCCGGCTTGATCGGCAGACCGCCGGAACCCGAACGGATGTTGCGCTGCCAGGTCAGCGGCAGGCGCGTCATGATCGCGGCGAAACCCGGACCCGGCAGGCCGGGACGGCCAAGGAACATGTCCTCGAACGTGCTCAGGGTCGGGTCGAGCACGATGTTTTTCTGCTTGAGCAGCGCGACGAAATCGCGCACGGCCGGCGAGCCGAGATCGATGCCCGCGCCGTATTCGCCGATCGCCGTGAAGCGCGCCGGCGTGCGCGTGTCCTGCACCTTGTCGAACAGGAAATTCAGCATCAGCATGTTCGCGTGCTGGATCTCGTCGGCGCCGTTCTCGACGAACTGCCGCGCCGTCATGTAGGCCGGCACATGGCCGCTGACGCGCAGCCCCTTGGCGTGGGCCATGCGCGCGATCGCCGGCATCAGCTCTACCTTGATAGAACTGTAGATCTTGATTTGTTCGTGCCCGCTCGCGGCGTAGTCGTCGACGATGCGCTGCGCGTCGGCCTCGTTGTCGGCGAGCGCCTTGGTCGGCCCGGCGAACGGACCCGGTCCGTCGATGATGCCGGCCTTGATGATGCGCGGGCCGATGTCGCGGTTGGCTTCGATCGCGGCGATGCGCTCGGCGAGCACCGGCGGATTGTTGGCGAGATCGCGCACGGTCGTGACGCCGCCGGCGATGTCGAGCACACCGTCGGCCTGGCCGAAGAAGTGCGCGTGCATGTCCCAGAGACCCGGCATCAGGAACTTGCCGCCGCCGTCGAGGACGTCCGCGTCGGCCGGCACGGCGACGTCGGCCGCCTTGCCGCTCGCAACGATGCGGCCCTTGTCGATGACGACGACGGCGCCGTCGGTCGTCACGCCGGTCGACGGATCGAACGCGCGTACGTTGCGGATCGCGAGCGGCTTCTCGAGGATCTCGGTGAAGTCGCGCGCCCGCTGCTGCGCCTGCTGTTTCTCCTGCGCGTCCTGCGTCTTCGCGAGCGTCGGCAACGCGTCGGCGTAACCTTCGCGCACGAGCGAAGACCAGCTCGAATAGTTCGCGAAGAAGCGCTGCTGGTCGTCGAGCCAGACGAAGCTCGGGGTCAGATCGAGGCCGTGCACCGCGTACAGCGTGACCTTCTTCGCGCCGGGCTTGCCCTTCACGCGCAGTTCGGTGAGCTTCTCGATGCGCGCTTCGCCGGCCGGCAGGATCAGAAGTTTCTGCTGCGGTGCCTTCAGCAGCGCGCGCGCCAGCAGCACGTATTCCTCGGGCGTGCCGTTGAGGCTCAGATAGAACGAGGGCTGTTCGCTCGTGCGCGTTTCGTTCTCCGAGGCGTTCTTCCAGGTGAAGCTGCTGCCGTCGCGCTTGAAGGTTTCGTCGACCGGGCCCTTGAAGTAGTCGTTGCCCTTGTTCGCGATCGACTCGACGCTGCCGTCAGCGGCGACCCGGAACTCGGAGTCGAGCTTCGGACCGCGGCCGCGGTCGTTGAATTCGAAATGCACGCGCACGCTGCCGTCGTCGGCATAGCGCGCTTCCTGAAAGCCGGCCTTCGCTCCCATCGTCAGCACTTCGCTGCGTTCGACCTGTTCGGCCGCCGCCGCGATTCCGAACACGCACAGCAGCAGTGCGCCCGCACAGAGTCTGAACTTCATCGCGATTCTCCCGGTGGATCGCGTCAGCCTAGAACGCGGCCCGAATTGCGGCCTGTGCCGGAAGCTGGGCGTCGGAATTGCACAAATTCTCCCAAGTCCCTGCGCCGTCGCTGCGCAATTGGCGCCCAAGGTGGATGCGAACCTGACTCAAGCCCGAGATCGTCATGTCTTTCCCCCTGCTCGCCGTCGACCGCCGCGGCTGCACCGTCATCGGTCGACGGCGCCCGAGCGGGTATTCGCCGAAGGCCAGCGGCGCAGCGGACTGATCGCGGCGCCTGCCGGAATTGCTGCTGCGCGATGTGACGCTGCCCGGGGAGGACGGCCTGAGCATCTGCCGGCGCGAGTTCTCCGACCTGCCGATCCTCATGGTCACGGCACGCGCGGAGGAGATCGATCGCCTGCTCGGCCTCGATCTCGGCGCCAACGACCATCGGTGCAAGCCGTTCAGCCTGCGCGAACTCGGCGCGCGCGTCCGCGCGTTGCTGCGCCGGACGAAGGCGCGGGTCGCGCCTTGGCAACGATCGACGTCGCCGGCGGCATCGTGCCCGACGGCGACCGCTTCGAAGTGCGCGGGGAAAAGTATGTTTTCGCAACCAGCTGCTGGACGCGGGCTACGACGACCATCGCGTCGTCAGCGACTGCACGGTCGATTCGCACGTTCGCAACCTGCACCGCAGGTTCGCCGGGGTCGGCCACGATCCGATCGAGTCGGTCTACGGGCAGGCTTCCGCTTCGAGACCTCACGCGATCGCTGAAAGCGGCGCGACTCAGCGTTCCGAGTGCCCCGCGTCGTCGTAGCCGGCGCGGCCGAACAGGCCCGGGCGGATGAGATCGACGAAAGCGCGCGCCTGGGTCGACAGGTATTTGCCTTTGCGCATGACGACGCCATAGCTGCGTTGTGGAAAATACTGCCTCAGGTTGCGGACTTCGAGCCGCGCCTTGTCGAGGTCGGTGATGCAGATGCCGGTGACGATCGAGATGCCCAGGCCCATCGCGACGTATTCCTTGATGACTTCCCAGCCGCCGACTTCGATCGCGACGCGATACGGCACGCGGCGCTGCTGGAACACGAGGTCGACGAGCCGGTAGGTCGTCAGCCGCTGCGGCGGCAGTATCAGTCCGTACGGCGACAGGTCTTCGAGCCGGATGTCAGGCTTGTCGGCGAGCGGATGGTCGCGTGGCAGGATCAGCATCGGATCGAACCACTGCACCGGCTCGTAGGACAGGTCGTGCGGCACGTCGAGCATCGAGCCGAACGCGAAGTCGACCTGATCCTGGCGCAGCAGGGCCAGGCCGTCCTTGCCGGTCACATTGTGGAGCTGCAGCCGCACGCCGGGGTGTTCCTCGCGGAATGCGCGTACGAGCGGCGGCAGCAGGTACTGGATCGTCGACGAACCCGCCGCGATCACGACTTCGCCGGCGTCGAGCCCCTGGAGCTGGCTGCGGAACTGCTGATCGAGGCTTTCGAGCCCCTCGACGAGCGGCCGGGCCAGCTCATAGAGCATCTGGCCTTCGCGCGTCAGCACGAAGCGCGGCCGCGCGCGCTCGAGCAGACGCACGCCGAGTTCGGTCTCCAGCGCCGAGAGCTGCAGGCTGATTGCCGCCTGCGACAGGAACAGCGCTTCGCCCGCACGCGCCAGCGTGCCGAACTTCACGACATGGCAGAAAGCACGCAACTGCTTGACCCGGTTGCCCTTGTAGTAGAAGCGCGGCGTCGTTTCGGCGTCGGTGCGCGTTTTCGGCTTGCGCCGCCCCCCCGAGGCGGCAGTGCCGCCGCCGCGCGCAACCGTACGCGACAACCCGGGTTTCAAACGATCGTTTGATGTCGCCATGATTTCAACCACTTGGCAAAGATTTAACGTTGTTAAAGGAATGCATTGAAATGTTTGGTTTGTCAAATGCTGCACTGCACGCATAGGCTCCAAGCCCTCGCAACGCGAAGACGGAGAGGGCGATGGCAGTGGCAGCGGATCAATTCGGCGCAGCGGCAGTGGACATCCGCGCGGCCGTCAAACCTGGTTACGAGCAGATCCTGACGCCGGCGGCGCTCGCCTTCCTTGCTGCGCTGCATCGTCGCTTCGACGCGCGCCGCCGCCAGTTGCTGGAGGCGCGTACGACACGCCAGGCTCGCTTCGACGCCGGCGAGTTGCCGGACTTCCTGCCGGAGACCCGCACGATCCGCGAGTCGGACTGGACCGTCGCGCCGATCCCGGCCGCGCTGCGCGACCGTCGCGTCGAGATCACCGGGCCGGTCGAGCGCAAGATGATCATCAATGCGCTGAACTCCGGCGCGAAGGTGTTCATGGCCGACTTCGAGGACTCCTCGGCACCGACCTGGGAGGCCATGCTCGACGGCCAGATCAACCTGCGCGACGCCGTCGCCGGCACGATCGAATACCGCGCGCCCGACGGCCGCGAATACCGCCTAAAGCCCGAAACCGCCGTGCTCGTCGTGCGTCCGCGCGGCTGGCATCTGCCGGAGAAGCACGCCCGCGTCGACGACGAGGAAATTTCCGGCGCCCTGTTCGATTTCGGTCTCTATGCCTTCCACAACGCGCGCACGCAGCAGTCGCACGACCGCGGCCCGTATTTCTACCTGCCCAAGATGGAGAGCCACCGCGAAGCGGCGCTCTGGGACGACGTCATGGCCTTTGCCGAGGCCGAGCTCGATCTGCCGGCCGGCTGCATGAAGGCGACCGTGCTCATCGAGACGCTGCCGGCCGTGTTCGAGATGCACGAGATCCTGCATGCGCTGAAGTCGCGCATCGTCGGCCTGAACTGTGGCCGCTGGGATTATATTTTTTCCTATATCAAAACGTTCCGCGCGCACCGCAGCCACATCCTGCCGGAGCGCGGCCAGGTCGGCATGACCGTGCCGTTCCTCAAGGCGTATTCTGAACTGCTGATCCAGACCTGCCATCGCCGCGGCGCGTTCGCGATGGGCGGCATGGCGGCGCAGATTCCGATTTCGGGCGATCCGGAAGCGAACGAGACCGCGCTGGCGCGCGTGCGCGCCGACAAGCAGCGCGAGGCGCGCGCCGGACATGACGGCACCTGGGTCGCGCATCCGGGCCTGATTCCGGTCGCGCAGGCCGAATTCGATGCGGCGATGCCGGCACCGAACCAGCTCGACCGGCTGCGCGACGACGTCAAGGTCGGCCGCGACGATCTGATCCTCGCGCCGCCGGGCACGATCACGCGCGCGGGCTTCCTCAACAACATCGACGTCTGCGTGCGTTACCTCGCCGCCTGGCTCGACGGCCTCGGCTGCGTGCCGATCCACCACCTGATGGAGGACGCGGCGACCGCCGAAATCTCGCGCGCGCAGCTCTGGCACTGGCTGCACCACGAAGGTCTGCGCCTCGACGACGGCACGGCGCTCGACTTCGCGCTGTTCGACGAAGCGATCCAGACCATTGCCGAGCGACTGCCGAAATCCGGCCTGCCGGGCCAGGACCGGCTGCCGCAGGCCGCCTGGATGCTGGCCGAACTGACCCACGCGCGACAGCTCGCCGACTTCCTGACGCTGCCGGCCTACGCGCTGCTGCCGTAATCACCAACACCTTTTTCCACGCACCACACGAGCAAGGTTGATGACCATGAAGAGCACTTTCGCGACCGCCGAACAGCTGCAGCAGGACTGGCAGAACAACCCGCGCTGGGCCGGCGTCACGCGCACTTATTCCGCCGCCGACGTGGTGCGTCTGCGCGGCAGCGTGCCAATCGAGCATTCGATCGCGCGCCTCGGCGCCGAGAAACTCTGGAGCCACCTGCACAAGGAGCCGTTCGTCAACGCGCTCGGCGCGCTGACCGGCAACCAGGCCATGCAGCAGGTCAAGGCCGGCCTCAAGGCGATCTATCTGTCGGGCTGGCAGGTCGCGGCCGACGCGAACCTCGCCGGCGAGATGTATCCGGACCAGTCGCTGTATCCGGCCAACTCGGTGCCGCAGGTCGTCAAGCGCATCAACAGCACGCTGCTGCGCGCCGACCAGCTGCACCACGCCGAAGGCAAGAACGACATCGACTGGCTGCAGCCGATCGTCGCCGACGCCGAAGCCGGTTTCGGCGGCGTGCTCAACGCGTTCGAGCTCATGAAAGCCATGATCGAGGCCGGCGCGGCCGGCGTGCATTTCGAAGACCAGCTCGCGAGCGTCAAGAAGTGCGGCCACATGGGCGGCAAGGTGCTCGTGCCGACGCGCGAAGCGGTCGAGAAACTTTCCGCCGCGCGCCTCGCCGCCGACGTCATGGGCGTGCCGACGATCCTCGTCGCGCGTACCGACGCCGAAGCGGCCGACCTGCTGACCTCCGACATCGACGACAACGACAAGCCGTTCTGCACCGGCGAACGCACGGTCGAAGGCTTCTACAAGACGCGTCCGGGCATCGACCAGGCGATCAGCCGCGGCCTCGCCTACGCGCCTTATGCCGACCTCGTCTGGTGCGAGACCGGCAAGCCGGATCTGGCGTTCGCCAAGAAGTTCGCCGAGGCCATCCATGCGAAGTACCCGGGCAAGCTGCTCGCCTACAACTGCTCGCCGAGCTTCAACTGG
>CAMLLF010000028.1 GCA_946480705.1 uncultured Lysobacteraceae bacterium
TCGCGATGGAAGAAGGTCTGCGCTTCGCGATTCGCGAAGGCGGCCGCACCGTCGGCGCCGGCGTCGTCGCCAAGATCTTCGCGTAACAGACAGCGGTATTCGCCGTCCCGCCAGAAGCGGGCGGCCCCTACAGCGAAAAGAGGCACAGGATGTGCCTCGTGTTCGCCAGACACGGAGTCGTCGCGTATCGAGCCCGCTTGACGGGCGCCTTTGCGCGTACTACACTTTCATGTCTGGGCGGACCAGTTTACTGGTCTGCCCGATTTTTTGGGGAGCGGCACATGAAGTTGCCGCCTCCCGTCGCTCTTTTACTGAAGGATTTCGGCCATGGCGGACCAAAAGATCCGTATTCGACTGAAGGCATTCGATCATCGCCTGATCGATCGCTCCGCGAGTGAAATCGTGGAGACCGCGAAGCGTACCGGCGCCCAGGTGCGCGGTCCCATTCCGCTGCCGACCAAGATCGAACGCTACACCGTTCTGGTGTCGCCGCACGTCGACAAAGACGCGCGTGACCAGTACGAGACGCGCACCCACAAGCGCGTGCTGGATATTGTCGATCCCAATGACAAGACCGTGGACGCCCTGATGAAGCTCGACCTCGCCGCCGGCGTGGACGTGCAAATCAAGCTGTACTGAGTCCGGGCGTAACACAGGCAACAGGACACGAACATGAGTATCGGATTGGTTGGCCGCAAGTGCGGCATGAGCCGAGTCTTCACCGAAGACGGTCGCTCGATTCCGGTGACCCTGATCGAAGCGCTGGTAAACAAGGCGGCCGCAGGTCATTACGCCAAAGCCAAGGTCGAAGCCGGCCGTGGTCTCTGGGAATTCCGCGTCGACGCGGCCGAAGTCGGCACGTTCAACGTCGGCGGCGAAGTGAAGGCCGATGAGGTCTTCAAGGTCGGCCAGAAGGTCGACGTCCAGGGCGTCAGCAAGGGCAAGGGCTTCCAGGGCACCATCAAGCGCTGGAATTTCACGATGGGTGACGCGAGCCACGGTAACTCGCTGTCGCATCGCGCGCCGGGTTCTATCGGCCAGCGTCAGACGCCGGGCCGCGTGTTTCCGGGCAAGAAGATGTCTGGCCACATGGGCAACGTCACGCGTTCGGCCATGAATCTCGAAGTCGTGCAGATCGACACCGAGCGCCACCTGATCGCCGTCAAGGGCGCGGTGCCGGGTGCGACCGGCGGCGACGTCATCATCCGCGCGGCTGCCAAGGCCTGAGGAGCGACGCCATGGAACTCAATGTTATCGGTGCCTCGCCGCTGAACGTTTCCGATGCCGTGTTCGGCAAGGAATTTCGCGGTGATCTCGTGCACCAGGTCGTTACGGCCTATCGCAACGCCGCTCGTGCGGGCACGAAGGCGCAGCTGTCGCGCTCGGAAGTCTCCGGCACGACGAAGAAGTTCAAGAAGCAGAAGGGCGGCGGTGCTCGTCACGGCGATTACCGCGCTCCGATCTTCGTCGGCGGTGGTGTCGCATTCGCTGCGAAGCCGCGTGACTTCTCGCAGAAGGTCAACAAGAAGATGTTTCGCGGCGCGCTCGCCTCGATCCTGTCCGAGCTGATCCGTCAGGATCGTCTGAAGGTCGTGACCGAGTTCGACGTCGATGCGCCGAAGACCAAAGGTCTTGTGGCGAAGCTTGGCGAGATGAACTTCACCGGCAAGACGATCATCGTCAGCGAGAACGTCAGCGAGAATCTTTATCTCGCGGCGCGCAACAACCACAAAGTGCTTGAAGTCGTCGACACCAACGCGCTGAACCCGGTCGCCCTCGTGCGTGCCGATCACGTCGTCGTGACGGTCGACGCGGTGAAGAAGATCGAGGAGTGGCTGGCATGAACGAGCGTCTCCTTAATGTGATTCGTGCGCCGCGCATTTCTGAGAAGACTGCGCGTCTGGCCGAATCCAACCAGTATGTGTTCGAAGTCGCGTCGACTGCGACCAAAGCCGACGTGAAGGCGGCCATCGAGCAGCTGTTCAGCGTCACTGTCGAGGCGGTCAATGTGGTCAATGCCAAAGGCAAGACCAAGACCTTCCGTTTCCGTTCGGGCCGTCGTTCCGACCAGCGCAAGGCGTATGTCCGCCTCGCCGAAGGTCAGAGCATCGACGTAACGGCCAAGGCCTAAGGTGGGAAACCCATGGCACTGATTGATTACAAGCCGACTTCTGCTGGACGCCGCGCGATGGTTCGCGTGGTCACGCCGGGCCTCCACAAGGGCTCGCCGTATGCCGCACTGACCGAAGCGCAGAACAAGACCGGCGGCCGCAACAACAACGGTCGCATCACCACCCGTCACAAGGGCGGCGGTTCCAAGCAGCACTACCGCGTCATCGATTTCAAGCGCGACAAGGAAGGCATCCCGGCTCGCGTTGAACGTCTCGAGTACGATCCGAACCGCACTGCGCATATCGCGTTGCTGTGTTACGCCGACGGCGAGCGTCGCTACATCATCGCGCCGAAGGGCGTGAAGGAAGGCGATCAGCTGATGGCCGGCCGCGATGCACCGATCAAGGTCGGCAACGCGCTGCCGCTGCGCAATATCCCGGTCGGTTCGACCGTGCATTGCATCGAAATGAAGCCGGGCAAGGGCGCGCAGATCGCGCGTGCTGCCGGCGGCTCGGCTCAGCTCGTTGCGCGCGAAGGTGGCTACGCCACGCTGCGCCTGCGTTCGGGCGAAATGCGCAAGGTTCCGGCTGACTGCGTCGCGACGCTGGGCGAAGTCGGTAATTCCGAGCACAACCTCGAGAACATCGGCAAGGCCGGTGCGCAGCGTTGGCGCGGAGTTCGTCCGACCGTTCGCGGTGCGGCGATGAACCCGGTCGACCATCCGCACGGTGGTGGTGAGGCCCGCGCCGGACAGGGTAACCCGCATCCGGTGTCGCCGTGGGGCATGCCGACCAAGGGCTACAAGACGCGCAAGAACAAGCGCACTTCCCAGTTCATCGTGCGCGATCGTCGCGGCTGATAGGTACTCATCATGGCTCGTTCACTGAAGAAAGGTCCGTTCATCGATCTTCACCTGCAGAAGAAGGTGGAGGCCGCTGCGGCTGCCAACAACAAGCGCCCGATCAAGACCTGGTCGCGCCGTTCGATGATCCTGCCGCAGATGGTCGGTCTCACGATCGCTGTCCACAACGGCAAGGCTCACATTCCGGTGCTGATCAACGAAAACATGGTCGGCCACAAGCTCGGCGAGTTCGCCGTGACCCGTACGTTCAAGGGTCACTCCGGCGACAAGAAAGCCGATAAGAAGTAAGGGGCACTGCGATGGAAACCAAAGCAATCCTGCGCAGCGCGCGCATTTCGCCGCAGAAGGTCCGCCTGGTCGCCGACCAGGTCCGTGGCATGCCGGTCGACCGCGCCACCAATCTGCTCACGTTCAGCGACAAGAAGGCGGCGCACCTCGTCAAGAAGGTGCTGCTGTCGGCTATCGCTAATGCCGAGAACAACGACGGCGCCGATGTCGACGAGCTGAAGGTCGCGAAGATCTTCGTCGACGAAGGCCCGACCCTGAAGCGTTTCGCCGCCCGCGCCAAGGGTCGTGGCACGCGCATCATCAAGCGGACCAGCCACATCACTGTGGTTGTCGGTACCGGCAGCTAAGCGAAGGACTTAGAACGATGGGTCACAAAGTTCATCCTACCGGTATCCGCCTTGGCATAGCCAAGGAGTGGAACTCCAAGTGGTACGCCAACAAGCGTGATTTCGCCGGCTACTTGGCCGCCGACCTCAAGGTTCGCGACGTACTGAAAAAGAAGCTTGCTCAGGCCGGCATCAGCAAGATCCTGATCGAGCGTCCGGCGAAGACCGCTCGCGTAACGATCCACACCGCCCGTCCGGGCGTGGTGATCGGCAAGAAGGGCGAAGACATCGAGAAGCTGCGCAAGGAGGTCTCGGCGATCATGGGCGTCCCCGCTCATATCAACGTGACCGAAGTGCGCAAGCCGGAACTCGATGCGCAGCTCGTTGCCGAATCGATCGCGCAGCAGCTCGAGCGCCGCATCATGTTCCGTCGCGCCATGAAGCGCGCGGTGCAGAACGCGATGCGCATCGGCGCGCTGGGCATCAAGGTCAACGTTGCCGGCCGACTGAACGGCGCGGAAATCGCGCGTTCGGAGTGGTACCGCGAAGGTCGTGTGCCGCTGCACACCCTGCGCGCCGACATCGACTATGGCTTCGCGGAAGCGACCACCACCTACGGCATCATCGGCATCAAGGTGTGGGTCTACAAGGGCGAAATCTTCGACCTCGCA
The DNA here is from genome assembly GCA_946480705.1 of uncultured Lysobacteraceae bacterium. The sequence goes on from CAMLLF010000028.1 coordinate 4,260, forward strand.
CAGGCGGCTGAAGCTGCCAAGGCAGAGGCGAGCGAAGAGCGTCCGCAGCGCCGCGCGCCGAAGCAAGGAGCCTGATCATGCTGCAACCCAAGCGTACCAAGTACCGCAAGGTATTTAAGGGCCGCAACGACGGCCTGAGCTTCGTCGCGAACAAGGTGAGCTTCGGCGAGTACGGTCTGAAGTCGACCGAGTTCGGCCAACTGACCTCGCGTCAGATCGAAGCCGCCCGTCGCTGCATCACCCGTTTCGTCAAGCGCGGCGGCAAGCTGTGGATCCGCGTCTTCCCGGACAAGCCGATTACCAAGAAGCCGATCGAAGTCCGAATGGGCGCCGGTAAGGGTAACGTCGAGTACTGGGTCGCTCCGATCCAGCCGGGCCGCATGCTGTACGAAATCGAGGGCGTCGATGAAGCCGCCGCACGCGAAGCGTTCCGCCTCGCCGCTGCCAAGCTCTCGGTCAAGACCCAATTCGTGACCCGCACGGTGCTGTGATGGAACTGAAAGAACTTCGTACCAAGTCCGCGCAGGACCTCACCGCCCACCTCGGCGAACTGCGCAACGAGCAGTTCAAGCTGCGCATGCAGAAGGGCTCCGGCCAGCTGACCCAGACGCATCAGATTTTGCGCGTTCGCCGCGAGATCGCGACGGTCAAGATGCTGCTCGGCCAGAAGAAGTAAGGACAGACGCCATGACCGATAACGAAAAGGCTGTCCGCACCATTCAGGGTCGCGTGGTCAGCAACAAGATGAGCAAGACGGTGACCGTGCTGGTCGAGCGCCAGGTGCAGCACGAGCTGTACGGCAAGATCATCCGCCGTTCCACCAAGTATCACGCTCACGACGAGAAGAACGAGTGTCAGGAAGGCGACGTCGTCCGCATCCAGGAATGCGCGCCGCTGTCCAAGACCAAGAACTTCCGCGTGGTCGAGATCGTCGCCCGCGCCGCGCAGTAAGACAGGTCTGAGGAGAAACAATCATGATTCAGATGCAGACCTACCTCGCGGCCGCCGACAACTCGGGCGCGCGCGAACTGATGTGTATCAAAGTGCTGGGCGGTTCGAAGCGTCGTTACGCCGCTATCGGCGACATCATCAAGGTCACGGTCAAGGATGCGATTCCGCGTGGCAAGGTGAAGAAGGGCGAGGTCTACGACGCGGTTGTCGTGCGCACCAAGAAGGGGGTGCGTCGCGCCGACGGTTCGCTGATCCGCTTCGACGGCAATGCTGCCGTCCTGTTGAACAACAAGCTCGAGCCGATCGGCACGCGCATCTTCGGACCGGTCACGCGCGAACTGCGTGGCGAGAAGTTCATGAAGATCGTGTCGCTCGCGCCCGAAGTGCTGTAACGGGGTTTACGCCATGAATCGTATCCGTAAGGGTGATCGCGTCGTCGTGATCACCGGCAAGAACAAAGGTCAGACAGGCGAAGTCGTGCGGATCGCGGAAGACCGCGTTTTCGTCGCCGGCCTGAATCTGATCAAGCGCCACACGAAGCCGAACCCGCAGGCGAACCAGCCGGGCGGCATCGTCGAGCGTGAGGCCTCCATCCATAATTCCAACGTGCAGCTGGTCAATCCGGCGACGGGCAAGGGCGAACGCGTCGGCTACAAAGTCCTCGAGGACGGCCGCAAGGTGCGTGTGTTCCGCAAGTCCGGCGAAATGGTTGACGCTTGAGGATTGCCGTAATGACCCGCCTTGAAAAACACTACAAAGATGTCGTCGTACCCAAGCTGATGGAACGCTTCGGCTACGCCAACGTCATGCAGGTGCCTCGTCTGACCAAGATCACGCTGAACATGGGCGTGGGCGAAGCGGTCGGCAACAAGAAGGTGCTTGAGAACGCCGTTGACGACATGGCCAAGATCTCGGGCCAGAAGCCGGTCACGACCAAGGCGCGCGTTTCGGTCGCCTCGTTCAAGATCCGCGAAGGCTGGCCGATCGGCTGCAAGGTCACGCTGCGCCGCGCGCACATGTTCGAGTTCCTCGATCGCCTGGTCAATGTGGCTCTGCCGCGCGTTCGCGACTTCCGCGGCGTGTCGGGTCGCGCGTTCGACGGCCGTGGCAACTACAACATGGGTATCAAGGAACAGATCATCTTCCCGGAAATCGACTTCGACCAGGTCGACGCCATGCGCGGCATGGACATCTCGATCGCCACGACGGCGAAGTCCGACGAAGAAGCCCGTGCCCTGCTCGAAGCGTTCAGCTTCCCGTTCCGCAACTGATTTCGAGGATTCCGAAATGGCAAAGTCCTGCATGGTGAATCGCGAAGTCAAACGCGAGAAGCTTGCGAAGAAGTACGCCACGAAGCGCGCCGAACTCAAGAAGATCGTCGCCAGCGTCGATGCGTCGTACGAAGATAAGATGGATGCAGCTGCAAAGCTGCAGAAGCTGCCGCGGGACTCCAGTCCGGCGCGTCAGCGCAATCGTTGTGAACTGACCGGCCGTAGCCGTGGCGTCTACCGCAAGTTCGGCCTCGGCCGCAACAAGCTGCGTGAGGCGACGATGCGCGGCGACGTACCCGGTCTGCGCAAAGCCAGCTGGTAATTTCCAGCGGATATCGGTGCTAACTTAAGGATTCACTTCAATGAGCATGACTGATCCCATCGCCGACATGTTTACCCGGATTCGCAATGCCCAGCTCACGGGCAAGGCGACGGTGCGCATGCCGAGCTCCAAGATCAAGCTGGCCCTGGCCAAGCTGCTGAAAGACGAAGGCTACATCCGCGACGCACAGGTCAACGACGTCGAAGGAAAGCCGGAACTCGAAATCGCCCTGAAGTACTACCTGGGCAAGCCGGTCATCGAGCGTCTGGAGCGCGTGTCGCGTTCCGGTCTGCGCGTCTACCGCGGCAAGGACGCGCTGCCCAAGGTTCTGGGTGGTCTGGGCATCTCCATCGTTTCGACGTCGAGCGGCGTCATGACCGATGCGCAGGCACGGGCGAAGGGCCTGGGCGGCGAAGTCATCGGCCTGGTCGCCTAAGAGGAGATTGCCAATGTCCCGCGTTGCAAAACTGCCGATCGCTCTGCCGAAGGGCGTCGAATGTCAGGTGGCCGCCGATGGCGTCACCGTGAAGGGCCCGAAGGGCTCGCTGAAATCCGTCGCGTTCCCGGGTGTCGAAATCGCCCTGAACGGTACCGAGCTGACCTGCAAGCCCGTCGCGATTGCCGACGACAAGCTCGCCGGTACCGCGCGTGCCGTGATCAACAACATGGTCAAAGGCGTCAGCGAAGGCTATGTCCGCAAGCTCGAACTCGTCGGCGTCGGTTACCGCGCTGCGATGCAGGGTAAGGATCTGAGCCTTACGCTCGGCTTCTCGCACCCGGTCGTGTTCAAGGCGCCGGAAGGCGTCGCGCTTGAAACGCCGAGCCAGACCGAAATCCTGATCAAGGGTGCGGACAAGCAGGCCGTCGGCCAGGCCGCTGCCAAGATCCGTGGATTCCGTCCGCCGGAACCCTACAAGGGCAAGGGCGTGCGGTACTCCGGCGAGAAGATCACCTTGAAGGAAGCCAAGAAGGCCTAAGCGTGAAAGCCCGGCTTCGCGCCGGGCTTCGCCATACCCTTCAGCTTCGGAGAATGATGATGGACAAGAATATTTCCCGCCTTCGTCGTGCAAAGTCGACGCGCGCACGCATCCGCACTCTGGCGATCGCCCGGCTGACCGTGCACCGCACGGGTCAGCACATCTACGCTCAGGTCATCGCGCCGTCGGGCGACAAGGTCATTGCAGCCGCATCGACGCTGCAGGACTCGGTCATCGAGGGTCTCAAAGGCACGAAGAACAAGACAGCCGCTGCTGCGGTCGGCAAGGCAATTGCCGAACGCGCGAAAGCTGCAGGAATCGAAGCCGTCGCGTTCGATCGCTCGGGTTTCAAGTACCACGGCCGCATCCAGGCGCTGGCCGATGCGGCGCGCGAAGCCGGCCTGAAGTTCTAAGCAATACCACTGGTGAGGCACTTGGGATCGGACGTGTCGTCCACAGTTCGATCTCCGCTCGCCGGCTAGCAGAAACAACACAACTCCAAGCGGCCAAGGCCGTAAGCAACGTGTCCCGCTCCGTCGGGACCACCAAGGTGCACTATGTCTTCCAATGAACGTGAAAACAGCGACGGCATGCTGGAGAAGCTGATCGCCGTCAACCGCGTGGCCAAGACGGTCAAGGGCGGTCGGCAGATGAGCTTCACCGCATTGACGGTCGTTGGTGACGGCGACGGCAAGGTCGGTTTCGGCTACGGCAAGGCGCGCGAAGTGCCGGTCGCGATCCAGAAAGCGATGGAGCGTGCCCGCCGCAACATGACGAGCGTCAAGCTCAACGACGGCACCCTGTGGCATGCCGTCAAGGCGAACCACGGCGCGGCCAAGGTCTTCATGCAGCCGGCGTCGGCCGGTACCGGCGTGATCGCCGGCGGTGCGATGCGCGCCGTTCTCGAAGTGGTCGGCGTGAAGAACGTTCTCGCGAAGGCCGTGGGTTCGCGCAATCCGATCAATCTGGTGCGTGCGACGATCAAGGGCCTGGTCGCAATGGCCTCCCCGGATCGCATCGCCGCCAAGCGTGGCAAGAGCGTTGCTGAGGTGACTGGTCATGGCGAATAACACTGAAAAGACCGTGCGTGTGCGCTTGGTCAAGGGCCTGCGCGGCGTGCAGGCGCGTCACCGCCTGAGCGTGAAGGCTCTCGGCCTGAACAAGCTCAACGACGTGCGCGAACTGAAAGACAGCCCGCAGGTGCGTGGTCTCATCAACACGGTCTACTACCTGGTAGCCGTGGAAAACCAGGCCTGAGCCCTCAAGGAATTCGGAGTACATCATGCGTCTCAATACGCTCAAGCCCGCCGACGGCGCCCGTAAGGATCGCGTCCGCGTTGGTCGCGGTATCGGTTCCGGCCTCGGCAAGACCGCGGGTCGCGGTCACAAAGGTCAGTACGCGCGCACCGGCAAAGGCAAGGTCAAGGCCGGTTTCGAAGGCGGCCAGATGCCGCTGCAGCGCCGTCTGCCGAAGGTCGGTTTCCGTTCGAAGACCGCTCACGAGGTCAGCGAAGTCCTGCTGTACAAGCTCGACTCGCTCAACGTCGACGTCATCGATTTCGAGGTGTTGCGCGCTGCCGGTCTCGTCGAGTCCCGCGCCAAGCACGCCAAGATCGTGAAGAAGGGCGACATCAAGCGCGCGGTCAAGCTGAAGGGCGTGGCGGTCACCGCCGGCGCCAAGGCCGCGATCGAGGCAGCCGGCGGTAGCGCGGAGTAATTCCATGGCAGCAAACCAGGCCAATGCGCTCGCTTCGCTCGGTAAATTTGCCGAGATCAAGCAGCGCATCCTGTTTGTGATCGGTGCGTTGATCGTCTACCGCCTCGGCACCTTCATTCCGGTGCCGGGCGTGAATCCGGAAGCCATGACCCGCCTGATCGAACAGCAGGGCGGCATCCTGGACATGTTCAACATGTTCTCCGGTGGTGCGCTCGAGCGCATGTCGATCTTTGCGCTGAACGTCGTCCCGTACATTTCGGCGTCGATCATCGTGCAGTTGTTCACGACCGTGGTTCCCAGCCTCGCGCAGCTGCGCAAGGAAGGAGAATCCGGTCGCCGCACGATCACCAAGTACACGCGCTTCGGCGCCGTGGGCTTGGCGGCGTTCCAGGCTTTCGGTGTTTCCGTGGCGCTGTCCGGCCAGGCGGGTGTGGTTTACAACCCGGGACCGGGCTTCATCTTCGCAGCGGTCGTCGGGCTGACGGCGGGCACCATGTTCCTGATGTGGCTCGGCGAGCAGATCACCGAGCGCGGCATCGGCAACGGCATCTCGCTGCTGATCTTCGCCGGTATCGTCGCCGGCCTGCCCGGTGCCGTGGTTCACACGCTGAACATGGCGCGCGAAGGCCAGCTGAATCCGCTGATGGTCGTGACGGTTCTCGCGATCGTGCTGCTCGTGACGGCTTTTGTCGTGTTCGTCGAACGTGGTCAACGCCGTATCACCGTCAATTACGCGCGGCGTATGGGCGGTGCCAAGGCGTACATGAACCAGAGTTCGCACTTGCCGCTGAAGCTCAACATGTCGGGCGTCATCCCGGCGATCTTCGCGTCCTCGTTGATCATGTTCCCGGCAACGGCCGCGACGTGGTTCAGCAAGTCGGGTGAGGTTCGTTGGCTGCAGATTCTGACGACTGGTCTGACGCCGGGGCAGCCGGTCTACATGATCGTCTTTGCCGCACTGATCGTGGTTTTCGCGTTCTTCTACACGGCGCTCGTGTTCAATTCGCAGGAAACCGCGGACAACCTGAAGAAGCAGGGCGCGTTGATCCCGGGTATTCGTCCAGGCAAGGCGACGGCCGATTACATCGACCGCGTGCTCACTCATCTGACGGCTGCCGGCGCGATCTATCTGGTCGCGGTCTGCCTGATCCCGGACATCCTGCGTAACGCGTGGAACGTTCCGTTCTATTTCGGCGGTACGTCGCTTCTGATCGTGGTCGTCGTGGTGATGGATTTCACCGCGCAAGTCCAGGCCCATCTGGTGTCGCACCAGTACGGCAGTCTGTTGAAGAAATCGAATCTGCGCGGCCGCTGAGCCGCGCAGTTCCCCCGCAGATGACGGGGGGCTAGGGGTTACCTCGGAGCTTGCTCCGTGACGGGATTTGTCAATTCCCGCGAACCAAGGTACAATTTTCAGTTCACTGCGCTTTAAGCCCGTTCGGAGAGATTTACATGGCGCGCATTGCAGGTGTCAACCTGCCGGTCCACAAGCATGTGTGGGTCGGTTTGCAGAGTATTTACGGCATCGGCCGCTCGCGGTCGAAGAAGGTCTGCGAAGCTGTCGGCGTCAAGGCGTCGAGCAAGATCAAGGACTTGACCGAGGCGGAAGTCGAAAAGCTGCGCCATGAGATCGCCAAGTACACGGTCGAAGGCGATCTTCGCCGCGAAGTGGGCATGAGCATCAAGCGTCTGATCGATCTGGGCTGCTACCGCGGTCTGCGTCATCGTCGCGGTCTGCCGGTGCGCGGTCAGCGTACCCGCACCAACGCCCGTACCCGCAAGGGTCCGCGTCGCGCGATCAAGAAGTAATGGATTCGGATAGAACTCATGAATAAGCCGGCAGCTGCCAAGACCAAGAAGAAAGTCAAGCGCGTCGTGACGGATGGTATCGTCCACGTGCAGGCCTCCTTCAACAATACCGTTATCACCATCACCGATCGTCAGGGCAATGCGTTGTCCTGGGCGACCTCCGGTGGCGCCGGCTTCCGCGGCTCGCGCAAGTCGACGCCGTTCGCTGCGCAGGTCGCTGCCGAAAAGGCTGGCCGCGCCGCGCTCGACTACGGCCTGAAGACGCTGGAAGTTCGCATCAAGGGCCCCGGCCCGGGTCGCGAATCCGCGGTGCGTTCGCTGAATGCGCTCGGCTACAAGGTCACCAACATCATTGACGTCACGCCGATTCCGCATAACGGCTGCCGTCCGCCCAAGCGCCGCCGCGTGTAAGGAGCACCGACAAATGGCACGTTATATCGGTCCCACCTGCAAGCTCGCGCGCCGCGAAGGCGCCGACCTGTCCCTCAAGAGCCCGGCGCGCGCGCCGCGAAGGCGCCGACCTCAGCCTCAAGAGCCCTGCTCGCGCAGTCGACTCGAAGTGCAAGCTCGAGCAGAAGCCGGGTCAGCACGGTGCAGCCCGCAAGGGCAAGCTGTCCGACTACGCCGTACAGCTGCGCGAAAAGCAGAAGGTCAAGCGTATCTACGGTCTGCTGGAACGTCAGTTCCGCAGCTACTACGCCAAGGCGTCGCGCAAGAAAGGCAATACCGGCGAATCGCTGCTGCAGATGCTCGAACAGCGCCTCGACAACGTCGTCTATCGCATGGGTTTTGCGGTGACGCGTACTCAGGCTCGTCAGCTCGTCGCGCACAAGGCGATCGAAGTCAACGGCAAGAAGGTCAATCTGGCCTCGTTCCAGGTCAAGGCCGGCGACCAGATCAGCGTCACTGAGAATTCGCGCGGCCAGCTGCGCATCCAGGAAGCGCTGACGCTGTCGCAGGAAATGGATCTGGCGCCGAACTGGGTCGAAGTCGACGCGAAGAAGTTCAGCGGCATGTTCAAGTCGGTGCCGGAGCGCTCGGACCTGCCGTCCGACATCAACGAAGCGCTGATCGTCGAACTTTATTCGAAGTAATTCTGGAGAGTCGGGTACATGGCCCATTCGTCTACCACCGTTCTGCGCGCCCGCGGCATTGGCGTGGAGCGCGTCGGCGCCAACCGCGCCAAGGTGATCGTCGAACCGCTTGAGCGCGGTTTCGGTCACACGCTCGGCAATGCGCTGCGCCGCGTGCTGCTGTCGTCCATTCCGGGCGCGGCCATCACGGAAGTCGAGATCGATGGCGTGCTGCACGAGTACACGACGCTGGAAGGTCTGCAGGAGGACGTCATCGAAGTCCTGCTGAACCTCAAGGACGTCGCGATTCGCATGCACGGTCAGGATGAGGCGACGCTGAGTTTGTCCCGCAAGGGCAAGGGCGTCGTCACGGCCGGCGACATCAAGGTCGATCACAACGTCGAGATCGTGAATCCCGATCACGTGATCTGCCATCTGACGAAAGACATCGCGCTCAACATGCGGCTCAAGATCGTTCGCGGCGTCGGCTATCAGCCCGCCACGGCGCGTCGTCTGCCGGAAGAAGAGACGCGTCCGATCGGCCGTCTGCAGCTGGATGCCTCGTTCTGTCCGGTCCGTCGAGTCGCTTACGAAGTCGATGCCGCCCGCGTCGAGCAGCGCACCGACCTCGACAAGCTCGTGCTCGATGTCGAAACCAACGGCACGATCGATGCCGAAGACGCGGTCCGCAAGGC
>CAMLLF010000029.1 GCA_946480705.1 uncultured Lysobacteraceae bacterium
GGCGGAGCCCACGCGCCGTGCGCCTGGCGAACTCAGTTCACCCCGTCCGCAATCTCGAACGCACAGCCCGTCTTCGCCTTCACGTCGTCGAGGCTCACGCCGTCATGCAGTTCGATCAGGCGCAGGCCGCCGCCGTCCTTGACCTCGAACACGCAGAGTTCCGTGATGATCAGGTCGACGACGTTCTTGCCGGTCAGCGGCAGCGCGCATTCCGGCAGGATCTTCGGCGAGCCGTCCTTCGCGGTGTGCTCCATGAGCACGACGACGCGCTTGACGCCCGAGACGAGGTCCATCGCGCCGCCCGGGCCTTTCACCATTTTTCCGGGCACCATCCAGTTCGCGAGATCGCCGTTCTCGGACACTTCGAGGCCGCCGAGAATCGACAGGTCGATATGACCGCCGCGGATCATCGCGAACGAATCGGCGCTCGAGAAGAAGCTCGAACCCGGGATCGCGGTGATGGTCTGCTTGCCGGCGTTGATGAGGTCCGCGTCGACGTTGTCTTCGGTCGGGAACGGACCGATGCCGAGCAGGCCGTTTTCCGACTGCAGCGTCACGTTGACACCGGCCGGAATGTGGTTGGCGACGAGCGTCGGAATGCCGATGCCGAGATTGACGCAGTAGCCGTCGCGCAGTTCCTTCGCGGCGCGGCGCGCCATCATATCGCGCACCGGGTTTTCCTTGCCCGACGGCGCACCGCCGGTCACGGTGCGGAACTCGATGCGCTTCTCGTAGTTCCTGCCCTGGATGATGCGGTCGACGTAGATGCCCGGCGTGTGGATCTGGTCGGGTTCGAGTTCGCCGGTCTCGACGAGTTCCTCGACCTCGGCGACCGTGACCTTGCCGCAGGTCGCGATCATCGGATTGAAATTCCGCGCGGTTTTTCGATAGACCAGATTGCCGAACTTGTCGCCCTTCCAGGCCTTGACGATCGACACGTCGGCGGTGATCGCGGGTTCGAGCACGTATTCCTTGCCGTCGAATTCCTTGGTCTCGCGCTTCTCGGCGAGCTTCGTGCCGAAGGCCGTGCGCGTGTAGAAGCCCGGGATGCCGGCGCCGCCGGCGCGCAGGCGCTCGGCGAGCGTGCCCTGCGGCGTGAGTTCGAGTTCCAGTTCGCCGGCGAGCACCTGGCGTTCGAATTCCTTGTTCTCGCCGACGTAGGACGCGATGACTTTCTTGACCTGGCGCGTCTTGAGCAGCGGGCCCATGCCGAAGTCGTCGACGCCGGCGTTGTTGCCGACGATGGTAAGGCCCTTGGTGCCGGCTTCCTTGAGTGCCTGGATCAGGTTTTCCGGAATGCCGCAGAGACCGAATCCGCCGGCGGCGAGGGTCATGTCGTCGAACAGCAGGCCGTCCAGGGCTTCGGCGGCGGAGTTGTAGACCTTTTTCACGGGGCGTCCTTTTCGGCTGGAGCGAGCGGGGAATGCGCGCCGCCGCCGGGGACGGCGCGGCGCGGAAACGGCGGAAGCGTAGTGCGCCCCCGCCGCAGCCGCCAATTGTACTTCCGGGAAGCGGCCCTACGGGTCTGACCGGAGCAGCGACCCGAAGCTCAGGTAGAACGAATTGTTGCCGCCCTCGGCATGGCCGAAGCCCAGGAACATGGGCCCGAGGAAAGTGTCGATGCCGACGAACACGCTGCCGGCGCCGATCAGGTCCTCGCGATTGATCGCCTCGCGCGAGTCCCAGATGCCGCCGGCTTCGAGGCTGCCGCCGAGATACACCGGCACCGAGATCAGCTTGGTCGCGTCGGTGAGCCGCCGGTAGTAGACGATCCGGCCCAGCGCGATCTGGTTCGCGAGCAGCTGATTCTCGGTATAGCCCGACAGATTGCCGAGTCCGCCCAGCGTGCCGAACGTCGACAGCAATGCGCCGTCGCCGCCGGCCGAATGCATGCGCGCGCCGAGCAGCCAGCGGCTCGCGCCGTGCGAGAACGCCGTGTCCCAGCTCAGGCGCGACACGTCCGAGGTGCCGAAGTCCTCGGCGCCGGACAGGAATTCGTGCGACAGGTCCAGGCGCGTGCCGCTGCCCGGGAAACCCGAATCGTCGAGGCTGTCGCGCGTCGCGCGCAGTTTCACGCTGCCATAGGTGTTGCTGACCAGACCGGGCAGGTCGGGCGTGCCGACGCGGCGTCGCGCCTCGTCGTAGCTGTAGCCGAAGGTCGTCGACAGGCGCCAGGTCGAATTCGGCGTATAGCCGAGATCGATCGCCGCGGTCGAACTGCTGCGGCGGTATTCGGCGAGCGCGCTGTTGGCCGCCGCGCCGTCGGCGCCGAGCGGAAAGTTGTACGCGCGATAGTCGAGATACGGCGCGACGTAGTACTGCCCGGCGTCGCCGAACGGCTGATAGAACTCGCCGTGCAGGCCGGTCACGCGGCCCAGTTCGATGCGGTTGCGCGATTCGCCGCCGTGCTCGTTGAGGCCCGTGAAGTTGACCTCGCCGATCAGCTGATAGCTGTTGCGGCCGGCGAAGTCGTCGGACAGGCGCAGGCCGAAGCGCAGGTCCACCAGCACCGGGTCGTCGAACTTGAACTTGGCGTCCGCCTTCGCCGTGCCGATCTGCCACAGTTGTCCCGCGGTGGGCGACGTGACCGTGAACGAGGCCGGTCTTGCCGTCGCGCTGTTCCAGCTCGTAGGTGATGCGTTCGTAGCTGCCGTCGCCGTAGGCGAGGCCGATGTCCTTTTCGAGCTGCGTGGTATCGAGCGGTTTGCCGACGGCATCGGACAGGCGCTGCTCGACATAGGCCGCCGTGCGGCTGCGGCCGCGCAGCACGTCGAGGAACGCGACCAGCGGCGGATCGAACGCACGCCGCCGGTGACGCGCGCGGAACTGCGCGTATTCGGCTTCGCCGACGCTGTAGCGGCGCAGCGCGTCGAGTTCGGCCTCGGCCGCGCGCTGGCCGGCGGCGACGGCTTCTTCGGCGCGATGGAAATCGGCACTGCCCATGTCGCCCATGTCGGGGATCAGCAGCACGTCGTCGTCGACGTCGAGCGTGGACTGCTGCGCATCGGTCTCGCGCTTCATCAGCGTCGAGAGCATCTGGTTGGCGATGCTGAACGGCGAGTTGAGCCTGTCCTCGCTCAGCAGCGGCTCGCCGACGTTGACGACGATCAGGCGCGTGCCGCCGATCTCGCGCGCGATGTCGATCGGCAGGTTGTCGACGATGCCGCCGTCGACCATGAGACGGCCGCGATAGCGGATCGGTGCGAACGCGCCGGGTACCGACATCGACGCGCGGATCGCCATCGCGAGATCGCCGTCGGCGAAGACGACCTTCTCGCCGTTGCCGATGTCGGTGGCGACCGAGCGGAACGGAATCGGCAGCTGGTCGAAGTCGGCGAGCTGCGCCGTCGACAGCAGCAGCCGGCGCAGCAGAAGCTGCAGCTTCTGGCCCTGCACGAGCCCGCGCGGCAGCGCGATGCTGCCGTCCTTGAGTCCCAGTTCGATGCCGCCGAGAAAGCGCAGCTCGTCTTCCTTGCGCCGCATCGGCAGTTCTTCGCGCGAGGGATCGTCGCGGAACATGTCCTTCCAGTCGATGCCCTTGAGCACGGCGTCGATCGCGTCGGCGTCGTAGCCCGCGGCATACAGGCCGCCGGCGATCGCGCCCATCGACGTGCCGGTGACGCAGTCGATCGGAATGCGTTCGCGTTCGAGCACCTTGAGCACGCCGATATGCGCCGCGCCGCGCGCGCCGCCGCCGCCGAGCACGAGGCAGGTCCTGGCCTCGGCGATCGGCGGCAGTGCTGCCAGCAGTAAAAGTGACAGGGTTCGCAGAATGCTCATGCCGCTAGGTCTTCGGGCTGATTCGGATAAGCCTTTCGGCCGCGTTTTTCCGCGTTGCGCTCGGCATCGCGCTGCATACCGGATGGCGGCGCATTGTGCGACTTTACAAAGGTTGCGTGCGCAACCGAGTGCCATGACGGCGCTCCGTTTCGCGCATGCGATCGTCGATGCGCCGAGCCTGCGGCTCGTGCGTCGATGCGTCGTTGTGGCCACGTCGCTGCGGCTGCCAGGGAACCGTCAATGCGGGGTCGCGTTCTTGCGTCGGACCGTTTTTTCACTTGTGGGGGTTCCATGCGTAAGCCAATCACGGCGGCGATTCTAGCCGCGCTCGTCGGCGCGGCCGGAGTTGCCGGCCTGCCTGTCCCGTTTGTTCACGCCAGCGCGACGACCGTCGCCGATGCGGAAGCGAACATGCTTTTCCTGGCGCGACCGTTCGACACCCAGCGCGACACGATGCGCGCTGCGGCTCCGTTCTCGCTGCGCGCGCCGGCCGGCCCCGCGCTGCAGCTCGTCCAGTTCACCGGCCCGGTGCAGCAGCGCTGGCTCGACGAGCTGACCGCACGCGGCATCACGCCGCTGCAGTACATCGCGAGCAACGGTTACATCGTCTGGACCGACGCGTCCGGCCGCACCGAACTCGACAACCTGCGCAATCGGGCGGGCTGGCTGCAGTTCTCCGCACCGTTCCATGGCTATCTCAAGGTCGAGCCGAAACTCGCCGCGCGCGTCGAAGCGGGGGCGGGCAGCGACGAAGTCGACATCACCGTGCAGATGTACCGGCACGCACGCGCCGAAGATACGCAGCGATTCATTGCCGAACGCGCGCGCCTGTCGCCGGACCAGCTCGGTCCGGTCGGCGACGGCAAGCTGAATCTCCAATGGCATCCGGTGCTCGCCTTCCAGAACATCAAGCTGCGCGTGCGCCTGTCGGACATCGCGGCGATCGCCGAGCGCGACGACGTCGTCGCGATCCTGCCGCAGAACGTGTTCCGCAAGTTCGACGAAAAACAGAACGTGATCCTGACCGGCGCGATTCCGCCGCCGTCGCCGGCACCGGCGCCGAACTACATCAGCTGGCTCACGGCGCGCGGCTTCTCGACCGATCACACGCAGTATCCGATCGTCGACGTGACGGACAGTCCGATTCATGAAGGGGGTACCGGTCCGACCGTCGTCGCGACGGCCGACCAGATGCTGCATGTCGGCGGCGTGATCGGCAATCCGAGCCGCGTCGCGTACTTCAACAACTGTTCGAGTTCGACGACCACCACGGTCGGTGCGGTCGACGGCCACGGCGCGCTCAACGGCGGCATCGTCGCCGGCTACGACGTCACGGCGGCGTCGCCGAACCGCGACGCCGACGGCTATCAGCTCGGCATGGGCGTCAATCCGTTCGGCCGCGTCGCGAGCACCGCGATCTTCGTGCCGGGCTACAGCATCGCCGGCTGCGGCAATACCGACGCGGGCGTGATCAAGAGCGTCTACACCAAGGGCGGGCGCATCAACACGAACTCCTGGGGCGCGACGATTCCGCCGACCGTCTACGACGATTCGGACCAGGCCTACGACATCGGCACGCGCGATGCCGATCTGACCGTTGCCGGCAACCAGGAGCTGATCCAGCTGTTCGCCGCGGCGAACGACGGACCCGGCGCCTCGACCGTGTCCTCGCCCGGCGCGGGCAAGAACGTGATCACCGTGGGCGCATCGGAGAACGTGCGTCCGGGCTGGACCGACGGCTGCAACTCGGGCCCGACCGACGCCGACAACGCGATGGACGTGGTCGGCTTCTCCAGCCGCGGTCCGGCACCGGGCCAGCGTGCTAAGCCTGAAGACATCGTGCTGACCATGTCCAAGCTGCCGTTCCAGGGTTTCGCGGAAGGCACCGACAAGGGCCTGCCCCAGCGCGCCAAACCCGAGGTCATCGCGCCGGGCACGCACATCCAGGCGCGCGGCAGCCTGTTCTCCGGCTACAACGGCAACGGCGTCTGCGACCAGTGGTATCCGCCGGCGCAGACCGTCTTCGCCGCCTCGTCGGGCACGAGTCATTCGACCCCCGCCGTCGCCGGCGTGTCGTCGCTGGCCTGGTGGTGGATCGAACGCGGCGGCGTCGGCGCGGCGGCAGGCACGATCGACGAAGTCGGCGGCTCTCGCGCGCCGAGTCCGGCGCTCATGAAGACCTGGCTCATCGGTCATCCGACCTACCTGACCGGCGTCGACGCGAACGACAACCTGCCGAGCAACGACCAGGGCTACGGCATGCCGAACCTGTCGATCATGTTCGACGCGACGCCGAAGGTGCTCGTCGACCAGAGCCAGACGCTCGACAACACCGGCGAGTTCTACGAGATCACCGTCGGCGTGGCCGATCCGACCAAGCCGGTGCGCGTCGCGATGGCCTATACCGATGCGCCGGGCGCGCTCAACTCGACCGCGCCGCAGGTCAACAACCTCGACCTGCGCGTGGTCAACGGCGCGAACACCTACCTCGGCAACGTGTTCACGAACCAGTGGAGCGTCACCGGCGGCACGGCCGACACGAAGAACAACTACGAAGCCGTGTTCCTGCCGGTCGGCACGACCGGCGACGTGACGATCCGCGTGACCGGTACGGCGGTCGGCGGCGACGGCGTGCCGAACACCGGCGACGCGACCGACCAGGACTTCGCGATCACCTGCTACAACTGCTCGCGCGCGCCGTCGTTCACGCTGAGCGCGACCACGCCCGACACGCGCGTCTGCGCCGGCGGCAACTTCTCCACGCCGGTCGCGATCGGTCAGATCACCGGCTACACGACACCGGTCACTCTGAGCGTCAGCGGCGCGCCGACGGGCTCGACGGCAAGCGTCGCGCCGACCACGGTCACGCCGCCGGGCACGGCGACGTTCAGCCTGACCAACACGGCGTCGACGCCGGCCGGCGACTACACGACCACGCTGACCGGCGTGTCGGGTGCGATCACGAAGACCTTCGATCTCGACATCACGGTCGACACGATCACGCCGGCGACGCCGGCGCTCGTGACGCCGGCCAACGGCGCGACGGGACAGCCGTCGAATCCGACGCTGACCTGGAACGCCGTGCCGCAGGCCGAGAACTATACGGTGATCGTGTCGCGCAATCCGGACTTCTCGACCGTGTTCGCGACGACGACGACGACGCAGACCAGCTGGACCGTCACGCCGGAGCTGCCGGGCGGCCAGCGCTTCTACTGGCGCGTCTATGCATCGAACGCCTGCGGCACCGGCGGCACCACGCCGCCGGCCGATCGCGTCTTCGCCAATGGCTTCGAGACGTCGGCGGCGACCGGCAACATGTTCACGACGACGCCGCTGCCGGGCGACTGCCCGGTCGACAGCACGCAGACCGTCGTGTTCACCGACGGCATGGAAACCGGCGACAACGGCTGGACGCATTCCGCGGGCACGGGCACCGATTCGTGGACGCGCGGCACCGGCGCGCCGCACGGCGGAACGATGGCCTGGCAGGCGAACAACTTCGCTGTCGCCAACGACCAGCGTCTGGTATCGCCGGCGATCGCCGTGCCGTCGGGTCTGAGCAATCTCACGCTGTCGTTCTGGAACAAGCAGTCGCTCGAGACGTCGTCGGCAGGCTGCTTCGACGGCGGCATCCTGGAAAGCTCGACCGACGGTGGAACGACCTGGACCCAGGTCACCACCGGCCTGCTCACCGATCCGTACAACGGCGCGGTGTCGACGCAGTACAGCAACCCGCTGCAGGGTCTGCAGGCGTGGTGTTCGGAAGGCGGCCCGCACGTGAAGTCCGTGATCGACATCCAGTCGCTCGCGGGCCAGAGCGTGAGGTTCCGCTTCCGCATGGGCAGCGACTCGTCCGTCGCCGAGCCCAATCCGGGCTGGGCGATCGACGACGTCAGCGTGCAGGGCTGCACACCGTAACGCGACGTGTCATACAGGAAAAAATACGGCCGCGAAAGCGGCCGTATTTCTTGAGCCCTTCGGGGCGGCATCGCGAAAATCACGAAAAAAGCGGGAATTCGCTGTATTCCACTCAGCGCCATTCGTACTGCCAGCGCAATTCCACGCGCCGCGGATCGCCGAGGCGGTAGCGCGTCTCCTGACGCCGGTCGTTGTAGCGGAAGTCGACGCGGTCGAGGTAGAGCTCGTCGAACGCGTTGGTGACGGCCAGCGAGAAATCGGCGTCCTCGAGGCGATAGCCGATGCGCAGGTCGGCGAGGCTGTAGGCCGGACGGCGGTTGCCCGGATTGATGTCGAGCGTCGTCTCGGCCTCGGCCGTGTGATACGCGTCGAGCGTGCCGTACCAGCCGGTCGGCGCGCCGTAGCGCAGGCCGAACAGCGCGGTGTACTTCGGCGCGCCGGGCAGGCGCGGCGTCGGGTCTTCGTTGTAATAGCGGTAGTAGTCGTAGCGCGCGTTGAGGCGGCCGAGGCCGAGCGTGGCCCGCCAGCGCTCGCCGAGGCGTGCGTCGATCTCCAGTTCAGCCCCGTAGACGCGGCCGCGCGCGCCGACGTGGTTTGTCACATAGTGGAAACGTTCACGAATCAGCGTTCGGAACAGGGCGAGGCGCGCCTTGAGGCGCTCGTCGAACCATGCCGACTGCCAGGCGAGCTGGGTCGAGTCGTCGCGTTCGGCCGGCTGGATGAACTCCGGCCGCACGCCGGCGCTGCTGCGCACGCCGCGGCCGTGGCTGAGGCTCAGCGTGTTGGTTTCGTCGACCTTCCAGTTGCCGACGACGAGCGGCACCGGCGTGCTCGTGTCGATGCGGCCGGTCTGGGCGAACTGCAGCTCGGATTCGCGCTCGGCGCAGACGCCCGGCCGCGGCACGAGGCCGGTGCCGACGTTGCATGCGACGCTGATGTAGTTCTGCTGCGCCTTTTCCTCGACCTGACGCAGGCCGACGCCGACGCTGAAGCGCTCGCCCCAGTGGCGCCCGAGCCAGAGCCAGCCGCTGCGCGTGCGGAAGTCGAGATCCTGGCGGTTGTCGCCGACGCGCCGGAAGCCGGCGACCCAGATCGCTTCCTGGTCGGCGAAGGACACCGCGCTGAACTCGACGCCGCCGGCCATTTCCCACTCGCCCGGCGTGTAGCGCGCGCTCAGGCCGACGGCGCGGCGGCGTTCGTTGTTCAGATCGCCGCTCGGGCCGAAGCCCGAGCCGAGCCACAGGCCTTCCTGGCGCGAGAACGTGCTGTTCGCGTTCAGCCGCACGTTCCAGTCGTCGCGGCCGTACTGCAGGCTCAGCGCGGAGCCGAGCGCACGCGTCTGCGTGCGCGCCGTGTCGCGCGCGAAGCTTTCGCGTTCTCGCGACAGCGGAAACGGAAACTCGCCGGCCGCGGTGTACAGCGCCGGGTCGTCGCCGGACACCGCGAGCAGCGCGAATTCCATGCTGAAGCCCGGCAGCCACTCCGGCACCAGATTGAGCTTGGTGTAGAGGTTGTCCACGACGCGGTGGTCGCGATTGGCCTCGGGTACGTAGACCTCGTGCACATAGTCGGCCATGACGCGGCGCTCGAGCGCGACGCGCACACCGCTCTCGCCGCCGAAAAAGCGCGTCGACCACGCGGTCGAGCCGCGCAGCGCGCCGTCGTTGCCGATGCCCGCGCTCGCGCGCAGGCTCGGCGATTCGGTCGGCGCTTCGGTGTAGAGATCGAGCGCGCCGGCCGTCGCGCTGCCGCCGCGTTCGAAGCTGCGCGGGCCGCGCTGCAGCTGCATGCCCGACAGTCCCTCGACCGGCACCATGTCGCCTTCGATCAGGCTCGTGCCGAGATCGATGCCGTCCAGGCGCACGCTGAGACCGCTGAACTGGTCGAGATCGCGCTCCTGCCCGCGAATCGCGAGGCTCGCGCCGCTCGCATAGACGTTCGGCGCATAGCGGCCGATCTGGCTGAGGCTCAGCAGCGGCGACGCGGTCATGCGTTCCTGCTCGATGCGCGTGACGCTCATCGCCTCATGCGCGAGTTCGGTCACCGGCGGCGTCGCGGCCGTGACCGGCGCGAGCGACGGCAGCGGCGTGTCCTCGATCGTCAGCGGCGTGAGATTCACGCTCTCGCCGGGCGCGGCCGTCACGATCTCGATCGCGCCGTCGCTGCGCCGGCGCCACGCGAGACCGACCGGTACGAGGATCTCGTCGAGCGCCTGCGGCACGGTCGCGCGCAGCGTGCGCTGCGTGCAGACCGCAGCCGCGACGCGTTCGGAGCGGTCGACGATCGGCACGTTCGCGAGCAGCGCGAGGCGTTCCAGACAGCTCAGCAGCGGCCCGTGTTCGAAAGCGATGTCGTAGACCGGCTCGGTCTCGCCGGCGGCGAACGGAGTCAGCGGGACGACGGCGGCGAGCAGGCCAGCGAGGCGGCCCAGGCGGGCCTGCCTCATCGCATGACGTAGGCGACGCGCGGGATGTGACGCAGGCTCAGCTGCGAAGTCTGCGCGAGCGCGCGCAGCGCCGCGGCCGGATCGTCGAGCGGCAGCGTCGCCGTGATCGGCATCGCCGCATGCGCGTCGTCGGCCAGCACGATGCGCTCGGGCAGATAGCGGTCGAGTTCGGCCAGCACTTTGGCGAGCGGCACCTGCTCGACGCTGAGCACGCCGCGCGTCCAGCCGTCATTGGACGACAGCGCGCCGACGCGCGCGGCCGGTTCGTCGTGGCCGACGAAGGCCTGCTGTCCCGCGGTCAGTTCGACCGGCGCCGCATCGCCCGCGGTCACGCGCACGATGCCTTCGTGCACGCCGACCTCGGTGCCGGCCTCGTTGCGGTCGACGACGAAGCGCGTGCCGACGGCCATCGCGTCGACCCGGCCGGCGCGCACGTGCAGCGGACGCGTCGGGTCTTTCGCGACGGCGATCGCGAGCCGGCCGCGCAGCAGCTCGATGTCGCGGCGGTCGCTGCCGAGGCGCACGCGGACCGCGCTGTCGGTGTCGAGTTCGAGCACCGAGCCATCGGCCAGCGTCTGCGACTGCGACTTGCCGATCTCGGTGTAGAGGTCGCTGTTCCAGTTCTGCCAGCTCGGCGCGATGCGCGGGCCGACGAGCAGCGCGCCGGGCGCAGATCGGCCTCCTGTCCTCGCGCGGGCCGGACGGCATCGCCGACTGCGTGCGCTCGGGCGAGGCCGCGGCGCGGCTCTGCTCGAGCGCGAAAGCCGCCGCGCAGACGTCGGCGTAGGCGAGCCGGTGCCGCGGATTCTGGGCAAGCCATTGATCGAGCGAGCGTGTTTCGTCGGCCGACAGGTCCCTTCCACTGGCAATGGCGTGCCAGCGGGCGGCTTGTTGCAGCAGCGATTCGGTCGAATTCATGGACATGTCTCCCGCATAGACGCGCGAGTGCTCGCTAGCCCCCAACGGCCGGTCGGGCCGGGTCGTGTCGGGTGCCGGTTCATTGCCGCCGCCTGCCGCTGAGCGCCGCGCCGAGCTGGGCCAGCGCGCGGGTCAGGTGGTTCTCGACCGTCTTGGGCTGCAGGTTCAGCCGGTCGGCGATTTCTTTCTGCGTGTGGCCGTGGATGCGCGCGAGCACGAGCACGTCGCGCGCGCGCGGCGTCAGCGTGTTCAGCGCGGCGCTGACGCGGGCCACGTCTTCCTGCACGGTCGCGATGTGGTCCGCGCCCGGCGCGAAGCCGTTGTCGTCGAAGTCGCCGTCGACCGCGTGCGAATCGCTGACCATGCGCCGGCGCAACTGGTCGCGCGCGAGGTTCGTCGCGACGTGGAACAGGAACGCGCGCGGCTTCTCGACGGTTTCGCGCCGGGCCTGGGAGATCAGCCGCATCCCGGCCTCCTGGGCAAGATCCTCGGCCTGGCCGTGGTCGGCGCAGAGCCGGCGCAGGTAGGCGACGAGCTCGCCGTAGCAGCTCGCATAGAGTTCGGCGATCGCCTGGGATTCGGCATCGGGAGCGGCCCGGGGCGAGATCGAACTCATGCCTGCCAGCGACCGCCGGCAGCGCAGGGACTCGGGCCGTGCCGGCGCGCGCCGGACGGAGCGGGCGA
The DNA here is from genome assembly GCA_946480705.1 of uncultured Lysobacteraceae bacterium. Next base: position 11,747 of record CAMLLF010000029.1, read on the forward strand.
AGTCGTCGGCATCAGATGCTCAGGCGGTAGATGATGGGCAGACGCAGTTCGAGCTGGCGCGCCTCGCCCGTGAAGAACGCGGACACCGGCACCGGCGACGCGCGGCGCAGCAGGTCGAGCGCGGCCTTGTCGAGAATCGCGTGGCCGGAACTCTGCGCGATGCGCTGATCGACGAGACGGCCGTCGGGCATCAGCACGACGACGATCTCGACCGTGCCCTGCAGGCGCGCGCGGCGCGCGGGGCCCGGATAGCGGCGGTGCTGCGCGAGCCATTCGAGCACGCGCATCGTCGCGGTGTTGACCAGCGGATCCTCGGGCGGCGTGAGCACGTCGGTGCCGCTGGTGTCGGCCTGCGTCGTCGCGGTCGGGGCCGGCACGACGGGTGCGGGTTCCTGTGATGCGACCACGGGCGGCGCCGTCGGCAATGTGGCAGTCTTCGCGCGTTCGGACGGCGGCTGCGCCGGAACGGGCGCCGGCAGGCGCTGCGGTTTCGGGGTTGCGGCGACCGGCGCGGGAGGCGCCGGGGGCTGGTCGGCGAGCGGAGCCGGTGCGGGCTTGCCGCCGCCGGCGCGCAGGCGGACCTGCAGCACGGGCGATTCGGGTTTCGGTGCGATGTCGGTCGTCCACTGCCACAGCAGGGCGCCGGCGAGTACGTGAAGCGCGAGCGACAGCAGCAGTGCGAAGAGCGCGGGGCGTCGCGGTGCCGGGCCGGCAGGAACGAGGAGTTCGTCTTCGCCGCCGGTCGTCTCGACAATAACGTCCGATGCCGCCTCCGACGGTGCGAGCAACAGAACCTGTGCGGCGTTGGAGGGCGAACTCGGCATCGCTGAGGTTGAACTGCAGCAGGATTGGCGGCGGATATTAGCCACGTTAACGCGAAAAGGCACACGCACGAAGCGAAATTGGGGACTTGGGGGGATTTGCCGTTTGATGCGTCTACCCCGAGTGAACACGCAACCGAGGCCGCGACAGCGCCATCGCCGCCTCAGACGGGGAATCGAAAGATCATGACCAACCGGATCACCACGCATCGCCGCCGCATCGCCTGCCGGGTCGGAGCGCTCGTCGCTCTCGGACTCGGTGCGTCGACCTGTGGCGCCGTCCGGCTGGATCCCAACGGCCTGGGCCAGGTGCTGATCTATCCGTATTACACG
>CAMLLF010000030.1 GCA_946480705.1 uncultured Lysobacteraceae bacterium
CGGCCATGAGCGGATTCTGGTGTGTCGTACCGGCCGCGGGCCGCGGCCGCCGCTTCGGCGGCGACGTGCCCAAGCAGTATCTGCGTCTCAACGACAAGCCGCTGCTGCTGCATACGCTCGAACGGCTCGCGGCGCATCCGCGCATCGCCGGGCTCATGCTCGTCGTTGCGGCCGACGATGCGAGCTGGGTGCAGGGAATCGTCGAAGTGCTCGGCAAGCCGCTGCTGCGCGCGACCGGCGGCGCGGAGCGCGCCGATTCGGTGCTGGCCGGATTGCGCGCGCTGCCGGCGTCGGTCGCCGCCGGCGATGCCGTGCTCGTGCACGATGCGGCACGACCCTGCATCGACGCGACGGACATCACGCGCCTGATCGATACGGCTGCATCCGCCGGCGGCGGGCTGCTCGCCGCGCCGCTGCGGGACACGCTCAAGCGCGCCGGCGACGATGGCCGCGTCGTCGCGACCGAGCCGCGCGAAGCGCGCTGGCGTGCGCTGACACCGCAGATCTTTCCGCGTGCGGCGCTCGAAGCGGCGCTCGCAGCGGCCGCAGCCGACGGCATCGCGATCACCGACGAGGCCATGGCGATGGAGCGTGCCGGCCATGCGCCGCTGCTCGTCGAAGGCCGCGAAGACAATATCAAGGTGACGACGCCCGCGGACCTCGCGCTGGCGGAGTTCCTGTTGAAGCGACCCCAATTACCGTAGGTCGCCGCAAGCCGCAGGCGCACCTCGATGTCGAGGTGCGCCTGCGGCTTACGGCGACCTGCCGGATTCTGGAAATCGGATGACCATGCGAATTGGACAAGGCTTCGACGTACATGCATTCGGGCCGGGCGACCATGTCGTGCTCGGCGGCGTGGCGATTCCGCACACGCGCGGGGTCGTGGCGCATTCGGACGGCGACGTCGTGATTCATGCGCTCTGCGATGCGCTGCTCGGCGCGCTCGCGCTCGGCGACATCGGCAAGCATTTTCCGCCGAGCGACGAGCGCTGGCGCGGCGCCGACAGCCGCGTGTTCCTGCGCCACTGCCGCGAGCTGCTGCGCGAGCGCGGCTATGCGCTCGGCAACGCCGACGTGACCGTGATCGCCGAGCGGCCGAAGGTCGGGCCGCATGCGCAGTCGATGCGCGAGCGCCTCGCCGAGGACCTCGGCTGCGGCGTCGACGCGATCAGCATCAAGGCGACGACGAGCGAGCAGCTGGGATTCACCGGCCGCGGCGAAGGCATCGCGGCGATGGCGGTCGCGCTTGTCGTGCGGAGCCCGGCATGAGCGAGCTTCCGTTCGCGTTCGGCGGACCGCCGCTGCGCGCGCGGCTGCGCGCGCAGCCCGAGGACTTCTTCGTCGACGAGGATCTCGGCTTCGCGCCGGACGGTGCCGGCGAGCATGTGTTCGTGCGCGTGGAGAAGCGCGGCGCGAACACCGATTGGGTCGCGCGGCAGATCGCGCGTTTCGTCGGCGTCGCGCCCGAGGCCGTGAGTTATGCCGGACTCAAGGATCGCCACGCGGTCACGCGCCAGACGTTTTCGGTCGCCGTGCCGGTCAAGCGCGAGCTCGCCTGGGAAACGCTGAGCGGCGATGACTTCCGTGTGCTCGACGCGCAGCGCCACGGCCGCAAGCTCAAGCGCGGCGCGCTCAAGCGCAACCGTTTCCGCATCGTGCTGCGCGACGTGCAGGGCGATCGCACCGGGGCCGAGGCGCGGCTCGCGGCGATCTTCGCGCGCGGCGTACCGAACTACTTCGGCGAACAGCGCTTCGGCCGCGACGGCGACAACGTCGCGCGCGCGCAGGCCATGTTCGACGGCCGCCGCGTGTCGCGGCACGAGCGCAGCCTGCTGCTGTCCGCGGCACGTTCGCAGGTGTTCAACGAGGTGCTCGCCGCACGCGTGCGGCGCGGCGACTGGGACCGAGCGCTGCCCGGCGACGTCTGGATGCTCGACGGCAGCCATAGCATCTTCGGCCCCGAAGCGGCGACGCCCGAACTCGCCGGGCGGCTCGCGCGCGGCGACATCCATCCGACCGGTCCGCTCTGGGGCGCGGGTCCGCTGCGCTCGGCCGATGCCGTTGCCGTACTGGAGCGCGACGCCGCCTCGGCGCACGGCGATCTCGCGCGCGGGCTCGAAGCCGCCGGGCTCGCTCAGGAACGGCGCAGCCTGCGCCTGGTCGCGCAAGAGCCGGGCTTTGCCTGGGACGGCGATGCGCTCGTCGTCTCGTTCGCGCTGCCGGCCGGCAGCTACGCGACCACGCTGCTGCGCGAGGTGGCCGATTCCGGCACTGCCGACGCGGCCGAACCGGTGCAAGAATAGTCGCCAGCCGCGGCCGCTGTAGCGGAAATCGCGAGTTGGGCGCAGCCCGCTTCCGTGCCGTAAGACGCTTCCTATACTGGGTTCCACACGGCGCCGATACCTCGGCGCGCCAACCAGTAACGCGAGGAGATCGTCATGAACAGAACCCTTTTCGTAAGCGCCGCCATCGCCGTCGCCGGCCTGGCGCTCGGCGGTTGCGCGAGCACCGGCGGCGGCTCGAACAAGACGAGCTACGACTATCAGGTCGACCAGGAAAAGATCGTCTCGGTCAACAAGTGGGCCAACGATCGCGGCTACAGCGTCACCTGGGTGAACCTGCCCCGCAAGGGCCGCAAGGAAGACGACAAGAAAGACTGAGCGCGACGCCGTCCGGCGACGCCGGCGGCATCGCGCGGTCGGTTCGACCGCGACCGCCGTTCCCGGCCGTCGGCCGCTATTTCTTGTGTTTCAGCAGGACCAGCGCCGCTCCCGTGCCGCCCTGTTCGGCGCGGGCCGATGCGAACGCGACGACGTCGTCGCGCTGCCGCAGCATCCGGTCGACGAGGCGCTTGATCACCGGGCCCGCCGCGCGCGAGCGCAGACCCTTGCCGTGAATCAGCTTGACGCACTGCAGCCCGCGCTGATGCGCCTCGGCGAGAAAACCCGTTATCGCCGTGCGCGCCACTTCGGCCGTCATCTGGTGCAGGTCGATCTCGTCCTGCACGCTGTAGCTGCCGCGCTTTAGCCGCTTGAGCACGTCGGGCCGATAGCCGTCGCGCAGGTAGCTCAGTTCCTCGCCGACTTCGATTTCGGCCGGGTCGATCCGCATGGTCAGAAGTTCGTCGAGCACGCGCGCTTCGTCGAGTTCGAACTGGCGCGGCTCGGGTGCCGGCCGCGGCGTTTCCCGCGCGGGCTCGGCAGGAACGTGACGGCGCACCGGACCTATCGCTTCCTCGAACAGCGCGCGGTCGGCGTCGCTGACGAGCGGAGACAGGCGAGGGCGTTTGCGCATGGCAGGCAGGCTTCCTTCGTGCCGACAGCAGCACGGCCGCCGCCACCTTACGTCATCGGCAGGTCGCAGCGCAGCGAATCCGCTAAACTTTCCGCCTGTTTCCGCGGATCTACGGCATGCGAGTTCTGGTTTCCAACGACGACGGCGTCGACGCGCCGGGCATACGCGTACTGGCCGAGCGTCTGGCCGTCGTCGGCAGCGTCACCGTCGTCGCGCCCGACCGCGACCGCTCCGGCGCCAGCAACTCGCTGACGCTCGATCAACCCATCCGCGTCAGCCGCATGGACGACGGCCGCTACCGCGTCGCCGGCACGCCGACCGACTGCGTTCACCTCGCGCTCGCCGGCCTGCTCGATTTCCAGCCCGACATCGTGGTCTCCGGCATCAACAACGCGCCGAACCTCGGCGACGACGTCATCTATTCCGGCACCGTCTCGGCCGCCATGGAAGGCCGTTTTCTCGGACTTCCGGCCATCGCCGTGTCGCTGGTCTGTCACAACCATGAGGCCAAGCACTACGAAACCGCGGCGCAGGCGGCCCTCGTGCTGATGCAGCGGCTGCTCGTCGATCCGCTGCCGGCCGACACGATACTCAACGTCAATGTGCCCGACCGGCCCTGGAACGAGATTCGTGGCTTCGCCGTGACGCGGCTCGGCCGGCGCCACCGTTCCGCGCCGTGCATACGCGAGCGCGACCCGCGCGGCCGTCCGATCTACTGGATAGGCCCGGCCGGCGAGGCCGAGGACGACGGTCCCGGCACCGACTTCCACGCCGTGCGCGAAGGCTCGATCTCGATCACGCCGATCCAGGTCGACTTGACGCGCTACCAGGCGCTGGAAAAAGTCGCCGGCTGGGTCACGAGCCTGCCGCATCCCGCGCAAGGCACCGCATGAGCGCGTATTCGCGCCTGACGCCGGAAGCGCGCGGCCTCGGCATGACTTCGCAGCGCGCACGAGACCGGCTGATCGAACGCCTGCAGGCCGACGGCATCCGCGACCGCCGCGTGCTCGACGTCATGCGCGAACTGCCGCGTCACCTGTTCGTCGAGGAAGCGCTCGCCACGCGCGCCTACGAGGACACCGCGCTGCCGATCGGCCAGGGCCAGACGATTTCGCAGCCCTGGGTCGTCGCGCGCATGAGCGAGGCGCTGCTCGAGTTCGGCCGGCCGCAGCGCGTGCTCGAGATCGGCACGGGTTCGGGCTATCAGGCCGCCGTGCTGGCCGGGCTCGTCGACCAGGTCTACACGGTCGAGCGCATCGAAGAACTGCTGCGCAATGCGCGCCGGCGCTTCCGCAAGCTCGGCATCGCGGACGTGCGCTCCAAGCACGATGACGGCCGTCTCGGCTGGCCCGAGGAAGCGCCGTTCGACGGCATCGTGCTGACCGCCGCCGGCGCCGACCTCGAAGCCGCGCTGCTCGATCAGCTGTCGCCGGACGGCGTGCTCGTCGCGCCGGTCGGTCCGGCCGGACGGCAGGAACTCGTGCGCGTGCGCCGCGACGGCGAACACCGCCTACGAGAGGTACTGTGCAAGGTCAGCTTCGTGCCGCTCTTGGGCGGCGTACTTTGATGCCGCGCCGCGCAGCCGGCGCATTCCAGGGATGGACCTTCGCATGAGACTGTTCAAGCCGCTCTACGAAAAGGCGCTGGTCTGGGCCGCGCATCCGCAGGCCGAGCGGCTGCTCGCCGGGCTCAGCTTCATCGAAGCCATCATCTTTCCGGTCATGCCCGAGGTCATGCTCGCGCCGATGACGCTCGCGCGGCCGAGCCACTGGTTTCGCTACGCGACCGTGAGCCTCGTGTTTTCGCTGATCGGCGCGGTCGCCGGCTATGCGCTCGGACACTTCGCGTTCGAGGCCTTGCGTCCGCTGTTCGACGCGCTCGGCTGGCTGCCGGCGATCGACGCGATGGTCCTGAAACTGCGCACCGAAGTCGCCGGCAATGCCTGGGCCGCGTTCGTCATGCTCGTACTCGCCGGGTTCATTCCGGTTCCGCTAAAAATCTTCACGTGGGCTTCGGGCATCGTCGGCATACCGATGATCGCGTTCATTCCGGGCATGATCGTCGGCCGCGGCAAGCGCGTGTACGCGGTCACCGGCGCGATCCGTCTGGGTGGGCCGAAGGCCGAGGCGCTGTTGCACAAGTATGTCGAGTGGCTGGGCTGGCTCGTCGTCGCGCTGCTCGTCGGCGTCGTCGTCTGGCTCAAGCTGCGGACCTGAGGAAGGGCAGTCGATGCGACGCGAGCATTCCTGGACGACGAACGCGAGGGCCGCGGCCGGCACGCTGCTGGCGCTGCTGCTGAGCGCCTGCGCGAGCACGCCGCCGGCACCGGTCGAAGAAATAGCGCTCGATGACCGGCCGCGACCCGTAGTACCGCCGCCGCGCGAGGTGCGCGAGCGCGCGCCGATCGCGACGCACCGGGTCGGCGCCGGCGACACGCTCTATTCGATCGCGTTCAAGAACGGCATGGACTACCGCGAACTCGCGCGCATCAACCGCATCGAGTCGCCGTTCCGCATCTTCGTTGGCCAGGAGCTGAAGCTGGCCGATCCGCCGTCGGCCGAAGGCGTCGCCGTGACCGCCGTGCCGGCGGGCAACGACACGACGACGATCACGTCGCTTCCCGAAGAGCCGCGCCGCGTCGCCGCCGTTCCGTCGCCTGCGTCGACTCCGCCGCCGAATACGCGCGTCGATCCGCGCGCCGTGCGCACGGCCACGCCGCCCAGCAACGAGCGCATTGCGACGACGGCACCGCCGCCGGTCGCGAAGCCGCCGCCGAATTCCGCCGCTGCGGCGACGGCACCGGTGCCCACACCGGCGATCGCCGCCGTTCCGGCGCCGCCGCCGGTCTCGGCTGCGCCGCCGCCCGATCCGGTCGCCGTGCCGCCGAAGGCCGGTGCGCTCGCGCCCGGTGCGAACACCACGGCCGCGACCGCGCCGGGACCGGCGACGCCGGTGCTCAACAGCGGCGGCATCAGCTGGCGCTGGCCGGCCGGCGGCAAGGTCGTCGGTACGTTCGTCTCGGGCGACCAGACGCGCCAGGGCGTCGACATCGCCGGCAGCGCCGGCGCCAATGTCGCGGCCGCCGCCGACGGCACCGTCGTCTACAGCGGCAACGGCCTGCTCGGTTACGGCGAACTCGTCATCGTCAAGCACTCGGCCTCGTTCCTGTCCGCCTACGGTCACAACCGCAAGCGGCTCGTGAAGGAAGGCGAAACCGTCAAGGCGGGCCAGGTCATCGCCGAGATGGGTGGTTCCAATCGGGAAATGTTGCATTTTGAAATACGGCGCAACGGAAAGCCGGTGAACCCGCTGGAGTACCTGCCGGCGCGGTAGGGCAGGAAAAGAGCCGGGAAAAGAGTTGAAGAGGAGTGAGGAAAGAGTGCAAGCGCCGCTGCGACGCACCCCGCTTTTTTCTCACTCCTCTTCACTCGCTACTCGCCAACCGCCACCGGCCCTTCGGGCGACCTGACGCCCCTCGGAGTATGCTGACGCAATGACTTCGACCGCGCGCGACGACCCTTCGCTGGACGCCGACGACATGCTGGCGCTGCTCGACGTCGTCGAGCCGCCGCAGGACGACGAGGCGCGTACGTCGACCGGTGCCTACCTCAATGAAATCGGCCTGATCCCGCTGCTCGATGCGGGGCGCGAACGCGCGCTGGCCGAACGCGTCGCCGCCGGCGATGCCGAAGCCCGGCGGCAGATGATCGAAGCCAACCTGCGTCTCGTCGTCGCGATCGCGCGCAGCTATGTCGGACGCGGCGTGCCGCTGCTCGATCTGATCGCCGAAGGCAATCTCGGCCTGATCCGCGCGGTCGAGAAGTTCGAACCGGCGCGCGGCCTGCGCTTTTCGACCTATGCAACCTGGTGGATACGCGAATCGGTGCAGCGCGCGCTGATGCAGCAGGGGCGTACCGTGCGCGTGCCGGTGCACGTGCTGCGCGAACTGGCCCAGGCGCTGCGCGCGCGGCGCGAACTGCTGCTGACGCTCGAGCGGCAGCCGACCCAGGACGAACTCGCCGGCGCGCTGAACAAATCCGTCGCCGACGTCGCCGCGCTGTTCTGCGCGACCGAGGAAATCCGTTCGCTCGACGCGCCGATGTCCGAAGCCGACCACCGCGCGCTCGTCGAACAGCTCGCCGCCGACACCGCCGGCACCGGGTCGAGCAGCCGCGAACTCGTCGAGCTCGCCGACGTGCGCCTGCCGGGCTGGCTTGCGAAGCTGACGCCGCGGCAGCGCCTCGTCGTCGAGCGGCGCTACGGTCTGGCCGGCCACGCCGCGCAGACACTGGCCGAGATCGCCGAGGAGCTCGGCCTCACGCGCGAACGCGTGCGTCAAATCCAGGTCGAGGCACTGGCGCGCCTGCGCCGGCTCGGCGAAGCCGAAGGCGTCGGCAAGCGCGACTGACGCTGCCGCTCAGTCCGCCGGCAGTACGAATGCCGCGACGACGCGGCGGCCTTCGCCGGCGAGCACGTTGAACGTCCGCGCGGCGGCGGCGTTGTCCATGACTTCGATGCCGATGCCGCGCTTGAGGAAGGCGGCGAGCACGGCCTGCGACGGAAACACGATGCGCGGGCCGCTGCCGAGAATCACGACGGCCGGCGCCAGCGCGAGGATGGGTCCGACGGCGGACTCATCCAGGGCGTTCACGTCGCAGACGGGCCAGTCCTCGATCGCACGGTCCGGCGCCAGAATGAAGCTTCGCGCGAGGTCGCGGTCGACGACGGTGATCGCCGTCGCGCCGACCTTGCGCACGAACAGGTATTCCCCGGGGCGGTTCAGCGACAGCTGCACGGCAGCCTCAGCGCGGCAGCGCGACGACCGGCTTCTCGGCGTTGCGGCGGAAATAGACCGCGGTGCGGCCGATGGTCTGGACGGTTTCGGCGCCGGTGGCCTCGGCGAGCTGCGCGGCCTGGGCGGCGAAGTCGGTGCGTTCCTCGGCCGGGATGCGAACCTTCACGAGTTCGTGGTGGTCCAGCGCGAGGCTGAATTCCTGGATCAGTGCGTCGGTGACGCCCTTGGCGCCGACCAGGATGACGGGTTTCAGATCATGGGCGAGGCCGCGCAGATAGCGGCGCTGGCTAGTGCTCAGGGGCATGGGATTCGGGGCTGGGACGCGGTGCTGCACCGCAGGCAAGGCGCACAGGGTATCATGCGCGGCCGCAGACCCCGCGCCGGTTTTGCCGAATCTCCATGTCGTCACGCAGCAAGAGCAGCCAGCGCTGGCTGCAGGAACATTTCAAAGATCCCTACGTCAAGAAAGCCCAGGCCGAGGGGTATCGGTCGCGCGCGGTGTTCAAGCTCGACGAACTGCTGGAGCGCGACGACCTGCTCAAGCCCGGCATGACTGTCGTCGACCTCGGCGCCGCGCCGGGCGGCTGGTCGCAGCTCGTGAACGAAAGGCTCAAGGGGCGCGGTCGTATCGTCGCGCTCGACATCCTGCCGATGCAGGGGATCTCCGGCGTCGACTTCATCTGCGGCGACTTCCGCGAGGACAGCGTCCTGGCGGAACTCGAGGCGCGACTGGAAGGCGCCCGCGTGGATCTTGTGCTGTCGGACATGGCCCCCAATATGAGCGGCGTGGACCTCGTCGACCAGGCACGTGCCATGCATCTGTCGGAACTGGCGCTCGATTTCGCCGTCCGATGGCTCAGGCCCGGCGGCGATTTTCTGATCAAGCTGTTCCAGGGCGTCGGTTTCGACGACTACGTTAGAAACTTGCGGACGGCATTTACCCGCGTCAGCATCCGTAAACCCAAGGCTTCGCGGTCACGATCCAACGAAGTCTATGCACTGGCCCGGGGCCGGCGCGCGTAAGGAGTGTTTTGATGAATGACATGGCCAAGAACCTGCTGCTCTGGCTCATCATCGCGGTAGTGCTGCTGACGGTGTTCCAGAGCTTCAACCCGCGCGGGACGGGCACGCAGGATCTCGCCTATTCCGACTTCATGGACAAGGTGGAACACAACGCCGTGTCCGAAGTCCTCGTCCACAACGACAACCGCACGATCGAGGCGAAGCTCAAGGACGGCACCTCGGTACGCACGACGTTCCTGCCGACCGAAGAGAACATCAACGCGCTGCAGAAGAAGGTCGACAAGATGCGCGTCGAGCCGTCGGACAACGGCGTGTCGCTCTTGAGCATCCTCGTCAACTGGGCGCCGTTCCTGATTTTCATCGGCTTCCTCATCTACGTGATGCGCCAGATGCAGTCCGGCGGCGGCGGCCGCGGCGCGATGAGCTTCGGCCGTTCGCGCGCACGCCTGCAGGGCGAGGACCAGGTCAAGGTCACCTTCGCCGACGTCGCCGGCTGCGACGAGGCCAAGGACGACGTCAAGGAACTCGTCGACTTCCTGCGCGACCCGGGCAAGTTCCAGAAGCTCGGCGGCAAGATTCCGCGCGGCGTGCTGATGGTCGGCTCGCCGGGCACCGGCAAGACCCTGCTCGCCAAGGCGATCGCCGGCGAGGCCAAGGTGCCGTTCTTCACGATTTCCGGTTCCGATTTCGTCGAGATGTTCGTCGGCGTCGGCGCCGCGCGCGTGCGCGACATGTTCGAGCAGGCCAAGAAGCATGCCCCCTGCATCATCTTCATCGACGAAATCGACGCGGTCGGCCGTCATCGCGGCGCCGGTCTGGGCGGCGGTCATGACGAGCGCGAGCAGACGCTGAATCAGCTGCTCGTCGAGATGGACGGCTTCGAAGGCAACGAGGGCATCATCGTCATCGCCGCGACGAACCGTCCCGACGTGCTCGATCCCGCGCTGCTGCGTCCGGGCCGCTTCGACCGCCAGGTCGTGGTGCCGCTGCCCGACGTGCGCGGCCGCGAGCAGATCCTCAAGGTCCACATGCGCAAGGTGCCGGTGTCCTCCGACGTCGACCCCATGGTCATCGCGCGCGGCACGCCGGGTTTCTCGGGCGCCGATCTCGCGAACCTCGTCAACGAAGCCGCCCTGTTCGCCGCGCGCGAGAATTCGCGCGAAGTCCTCATGAGCCACTTCGACCGCGCCAAGGACAAGATCATGATGGGCGCCGAACGGCGCTCCATGGCGATGAGCGAAGACGAAAAGCGCAATACCGCGTATCACGAGGCCGGTCACGCGATCGTCGGGCGCCTGATGCCCGAGCACGACCCGGTGCACAAGGTCACGATCATCCCGCGCGGCCGCGCGCTCGGCGTGACCATGTTCCTGCCCGAGGGCGACCGCTACAGCTACAACCGGACGTTCATCCACAGCAACCTGTGCTCGCTCTATGGCGGTCGCGTCGCCGAGGAACTGATCTTCGGCGCCGACAAGGTCACGACCGGCGCGTCCAACGACATCAAGCGTGCGACCGAAATGGCGCGCAACATGGTCACGAAGTGGGGGCTGTCCGACGAGCTCGGCCCGATCGCCTACGGCGAGCAGGAAGACGAAGTGTTCCTCGGCCGCTCGGTGACGCAGCACAAGAACGTGTCCGACGAGACCGCGCGCAAGATCGACGAAGTCGTGCGCTCGATCCTCGACAAGGCCTACGCGCAGGCGACGCAGATCCTGACCGACAACCGCGACAAGCTCGACGTGATGGCCAAGGCGCTGCTGCAGTACGAAACCATCGACGCGCTGCAGATCGACGCGATCATGGAAGGCCGCGAACCGCCGCCGCCGAAGGACTGGAACGGCAGCAGCAAGAACGGCAGCACGCCGGCCAGCGGTCCGCGCGGCGAAAGCCCGATCGGCGACCCGGCGGTCACGCGCAATTCGACCGGCGGCTGAGTCGGGCGACGACGTTGGTGCAAAAGGCCGCATACGCGGCCTTTTGCATTTATGAGCGATCTTCGGGCAACGCGAGGAGTCAGGCATGATCCATTCCACGATCGACTGCGCCGGCCGCGAGCTGGTGCTCGACCGCCCGCGCATCTGCGGCATCGTCAACGTCACGCCGGATTCGTTCTCCGACGGCGGCGATCATTTCGACGCCGATGCGGCGGTCCGCCACGGTCTCGCGCTGGTGGCGCAGGGCGCCGACCTGCTCGATGTCGGCGGCGAATCGACGCGTCCGGGCGCCGACGCGGTTTCCGAAGAGGAAGAGCTGCGCCGCGTGATCCCCGTCATCGAGGCACTGGCGCGCGAAACGGCGGTACCGATTGCGATCGACACCTCCAAGCCCGGCGTCATGCGCGCCGCGGTCCGTGCCGGTGCCGGACTCATCAACGACGTCTACGCGCTGCGCCGGGACGGGGCGCTCGACGCAGCCGCCGAACTCGGCGTGCCGGTCTGCCTGATGCACATGCAGGGCGAGCCGCGCAGCATGCAGGCCGATCCGCACTACGACGAGGTCGTCGCCGACATCAAGCGCTTTCTCGCCGATCGCGTCTTCCAGTGCGAACTTGCGGGCATACCGCGCAAGCGCCTGATCGTCGACCCGGGCTTCGGCTTCGGCAAGACGCTCGAACACAATGTGGAATTGCTGCGCGAGCTGCAGCAGTTTGCGGCGCTGAACCTGCCTCTGTTCGTCGGACTGTCGCGCAAGTCGTTTCTCGGCAAGCTCAGCGGCCGCGGCGAGCCGGCCGAACGCGTGCACGCATCGAGCGCCGCGGCGCTGCTCGCCGTGCAGCGCGGCGCAGCCATCGTGCGCGTGCACGACGTCGCTGCGACGGCCGACGCGCTCGCGGTCTGGAACGCGGTAGGCGTCGCCAAGCCGGCGAGAACATCGCCGCCGCCGCGCGTGCGCTGGGGCGACGACGACTGAGCCGACGACGGCTGAGCCGGCTACAGCGGGCCGCCGCCGCCCGGGAAGCTCAGGCTCCAGCTGTCGATGTAGACGTTGTTGGCCGTGCCGAAATTTTTCGCGACCAGCGACCAGATTCCGTCACCGGTAAAGGCCGACGCGTTGATGCTCTGCGTGGTGGTGAGCACGGTGCCGCGATCGTGCAGCACCTTGATCGTGGAGCCGTTGACGCCGACGAGCGCGATGCGGAAATCGCGCGGATTGACGCTGCCCGTCCCGCGTACGGCGAGCTTGAAATTGACGATCGCCCCGGCCGGGCCGTTCGCGCCGTACTGGCCCCAGACCGTATTCGGCGAACTCGCGTAGAGGCCCGTCGCCGGCACGTAGTAGTTGGCCGTGTTCTCGAAGTAGGTCGGCTTGGGGAAGAACGAGGGAATCGGCGTCGACACGGCGTTGCCGTCATAGCCCGCGCCTACCGCGCGCAGCGTATGCAGTGCGTCGATCAAGCCCCAGCCGCAGGACTTGACGGCGTCGAAGGTGCAGTCCAGCAGCGCCGTGCCGTTGTACTTCATGAGGTTCTCGACCTGGCGCGGCGTGAAGGGTCCCTCGGCGAGAATCATCGCGGCGAGGCTGGAGACCTGCGGCGCGGCCGTCGAGGTTCCGATGTAGATGCGGTAGCCCTCGCCGGCCTGCACGGTCGTGCCCACGTCGATCGTCGACAGTGCCTGGCCCGGCGCGGCGACATCGATCCTGTCGCCATAGTTGGAATAGGGATGGATCTGGCCCTGCAGGTCGGTCGCCGCGACCGTGACGACTTGCTCGCAGTTGGCCGGCGTGTAGCCGGCGGCGTCGGCTGCGGCATTGCCGGCGGAG
>CAMLLF010000031.1 GCA_946480705.1 uncultured Lysobacteraceae bacterium
AACGTCTTGTCGCTCATGCGGCGCGCCTCAGGGCTTCGGCGAGCGCGTCGAGGCTCGCGGCCTTCGGCTTGACCAGCCAGAACTTGTGCAGCACGTCGCGGAAGTCGCCGAGCAGGCGCGACGTCCACGCGCTCTGCGTTGCCTCGATGTGATTGCGCAACAGCGCGCGCAGATGCTGCAGGTGGTTTTCCATGCCTTCGAGCGAAATGCGGTGGATGTCGACGAGTTCGTGGTTGTAGCGATCGACGAACTCGCGCTCGAGATCGAGCACGTAGGCATAGCCGCCGGTCATGCCCGCGCCGAAATTCAGGCCCGACTGGCCGAGCACGACGACGGCGCCGCCGGTCATGTATTCGCAGGCGTGGTCGCCGACGCCCTCGACGACCGCGAGCGCGCCGGAATTGCGCACGCCGAAGCGTTCGCCCGCGCGGCCGGCGACATACAGCTCGCCGCCGGTCGCGCCGTAGAGACAGGTGTTGCCGACGATCGCACTGTGCTGGCTCGCATAGCGCGCGGTTTCCGGGGCGCGCACGACGATGCGCCCGCCGTGCATGCCCTTGCCGACGCCGTCGTTGGCTTCGCCGCGCAGCAGGATGTGCAGGCCGCTCGCGTTCCAGGCGCCGAGGCTCTGGCCGGCGCTGCCTGTGAGATGCAGTGCGATCGGCGCGTCGGCGAGGCCGGCGTCGCCCCAGCGACGTGCGATCTCGCCGGACAGGCGGGCGCCGATCGAGCGGTCGGTATTGGCAATCGCATAGTGGAAATCGCCGCCTTTGCCGTCCGCGACCGCTGCGGCCGTGTCCGAGACCATGCGCGCGGCGAGGCCGCCGGGCGCCGGCGGCGGCACGCAGGGACCGCAGACGTCGAGCGCGGCCGGCGCGGTCGCGTCGAGCAGGCCGTCGAGTTCGAGTTCGTTCTGCTTGCGCGTCACGCCCTGGATCCGGCGCAGCAGCGCGACGTTGCCGACCGCCTCGCGCAGGCTGCGCAGGCCGAGGCTCGCGAGCAGCTCGCGCGTTTCCTCGGCGACGAAGCGGAAATAATTCTGCACCATCTCCGGGATGCCGATGAAGTGCTGGCGGCGCAGCACTTCGTTCTGCGTCGCCACGCCGGTCGCGCAGGAATTGAGATGACAGATGCGCAGGAACTTGCAGCCGAGCGCGACCATCGGCGCGGTGCCGAAGCCGAAGCTCTCGGCACCGAGCGCGGCGGCCTTGAGCACGTCGAGCCCGGTCTTCAGACCGCCGTCGGTCTGCACGATCACGCGGTCGCGCAGGCCGTTCATCGTCAGCGTCTGCTGGGTTTCCGCGAGGCCGAGTTCCCAGGGCGAACCCGCGTAGCGGATCGAGGTCAGCGGACTCGCGCCGGTGCCGCCGTCGTGGCCCGACACGGTGATGAGATCCGCGCCGGCTTTCACGACACCCGCGGCGATCGTGCCGACGCCCGCGTGCGAGACCAGCTTCACCGAGATCAGCGCGCGCGGATTGATCTCGCGCAGGTCGTGAATCAGCTGGGCCAGGTCCTCGATCGAATAGATGTCGTGATGCGGCGGCGGCGAGATCAGGCCGATGCCAGGCTTGGCGTAGCGCAGTCGCGCGATCAGGCCGTTGACCTTGTGCCCGGGGAGCTGGCCGCCCTCGCCGGGCTTGGCGCCCTGCGCGATCTTGATCTGCAGCACTTCGGCGCTGACGAGATAGGCCGGTGTCACGCCGAAGCGACCCGAGGCGACCTGCTTGATCTTGGAGCTGCGCTCGGTGCCGTAGCGCGCGGGATCCTCGCCGCCTTCGCCGGAATTCGAGCGCGCGCCGAGGCGGTTCATCGCCGTCGCGAGCGCTTCGTGCGCCTCGGGCGACAGCGCGCCGAGCGACATGCCCGCGGAATCGAAGCGCGCGAGGATGGCCTCGACCGGTTCGACCTCCTCCAGCGGCAGTGCCGGACCGGCGGGTTGCAGCGCAAACAGATCGCGCAGCGCCGAGGGCGCGCGGCCGTTCACGTGCGCGGCGTAGTCGCGGTAGCGCTTCGCATCGCCGGTGCGCACGGCGGCCTGCAGGCTGCCGACCACGGCCGGGTTATACATGTGGTATTCACCGTCGGGTACGGCTTTCAACAATCCGCCCGGCGGCAACGCGTAGCTCGGATCGCGCGCGGCGGCGAGCTGCGCGCGGTATTCGGCCTCGATGTCGGCGAAGTCCGCGCCGCCGATGCGCGACGGCGCGCCCGGGAAGCACAGGTCGACGACTTCCCGCGAGAGCCCGACTATCTCGAACAGCTGCGCGCCGCGATAACCGGCGATCGTCGAGATGCCCATCTTCGAGATGATCTTGAGCAGGCCCTTGCGGATGCCGCGGCGGTAGCTGCGGCCGATCTCCGACGGCGGCTCGCCTTCGAGACCCTTGAGCTCGCCGCGCCGGTTCATGTCGAACAGCGTCTGGTAGGCGAGATACGGATAGACCGCCGTCGCGCCGAACCCGATCAGGCAGGCGAAATGATGCGGGTCGCGCGCGGTGCCGGTCTCGACGAGCAGATTGCAGTCGCAGCGCAGCTGCCGGCGCAGCAGGTGCGCGTGCACCGCGCCGGTCGCGAGCAGCGCATGGATCGGCAGCAGTCCCGGCACCGGATAGCGGTCCGACAGAAGCACGATCAGCGCGCCGTCGCGCACGGCATGTTCGGCCGCGGCGCACAGATCGCGGATCGCCCGTTCGAGTCCGATCGCCGGGTCGTAGTAGAGGTCGAGCTTCACCTGCGCGCCCTGCGCCTGCGGCAGCGCGAGAATCTGGCGCAGCTTGCGCTGCGACAGGATCGGCGAGTTCAGGATCACCTGACGCGCGTTCTCGGGCGTCAGCGCGAACACGTTGCCCTCGCGGCCGATCTGCGTGACGAGCGACATGACCAGGCGCTCGCGCAGCGGATCGATCGGCGGGTTCGTGACCTGGGCGAAGGCCTGGCGGAAATATTCGTACAGCGGCCGCGACTGCTGCGACAGCACCGCGATCGGCGTGTCGTCGCCCATCGAACCGGTTGCCTCGGATTCGTCCTCGGCCAGCGTCTTCAGCACCACGTCGCGTTCCTCGCGCGTCAGCGCGAACTGCTTCTGGAAGCGCGCGAGCATGTCCGGCGTGAACGGTTCGGCGGCCAGCGCCGGATCGATCAGATGCGATTCGAGATACGTCATCTCGTCGCGCAGCCACTGCTTGAACGGCGCGCGCGCGCGGTTGATGGCGTCGATCGCGCCGTTGTCGAGCAGCCGGCCCTCGACCAGATCGACCGCGACCATTTCGCCGGGACCGAGGCGGCCCTTCGCGACGATGCGTTCGTCGGCGATGTCCCAGATGCCGGCTTCCGAGCCGATCGCGAGATGGTCGTCGTCGGTCGTCAGCCAGCGCGTCGGGCGCAGGCCGTTGCGGTCGAGCGTGCAGGCGGCGTAGCGCGCATCGCACATGACGAGGCCGGCCGGACCGTCCCAGGGCTCGCTGTGCAGCGCGTAATACTCGTAGAACGCTTCGAGGTCCTCGTCGATGGTCTCGCGCGCGTTCCAGGCCGGCGGCACGAGGATGCGCATCGCGGTCAGCAGATCGACGCCGCCGGCGAGCAGCACGTCGAGCATTTCGTCGAGGCTCTGCGAATCCGAGCCGTTCGCGCCGACCAGCGGACCGATGTCCGACAGCTCGACGAGCGGGGACACCATCTTCACGGCGCGCGCCGCGGCCCAGGTGCGGTTCGCGCGGATCGTGTTGATCTCGCCGTTGTGCGCGAGCAGACGGAACGGCTGCGCCAGCCGCCACTTCGGCATCGTGTTGGTCGAGAAGCGCTGGTGGAACACCGCCGCACTCGCGGCGAGCGCCGGATGCGCGAGGTCGGGAAACGCCGCGCGCAGTGCACCCGGTGCGGTCATCGCCTTGTAGGTGATCGTCGCGGCCGACAGGCTCACGATGTAGAAGCTCGGATCGTCGGCGAGCGCATGGCCGGCGCGCCGGCGCGCACGGAACAGCGCGCGTTCGAAGGCCGCCTCGCCGGCCTGCGCGATCGGTTCGACGAAGCCCTGCACGACGCGCGGCGCATGCGCCTGGCCCAGCGGTCCGCAGGCCGTTGCGTCGACCGGAACGTCGCGCCAGCCCGCGAACGCGAGTCCTTCCTCGGCGACGATGCGCTCGAATGTCGCGGTCGCCGCGGCGGCGGCGGCCGGGTCGCGATCGAGAAACACGAGTCCGGCCGCGAAGCGCGCGCCGAGCGCGATGCCGGCGTCGGCGGCCAGTGCGCGCAGCCAGTCGTTCGCGCGATACAGCAGGATGCCGCTGCCGTCGCCGGTCACGCCGTCCGCGTTGACCCCGCCGCGATGCGCCATGCGCGCCAGCGCGACGAATGCCTGATCGACGAGCCAGCGGCTCGGCCGGTTGCCGATCTGCGCGATGAGCCCGAAGCCGCAGCTGTCGTGTTCGAAAGCGGGGTCGTACAGGCGCGGCGTGTTGCGTCGCGTCATGCTGCAATCCTGGCGGTGCCGCGTGCGCATCGATCCAGTGCGATCGCCCGCGGCGTGCTTGGGTGGCGCAGTCCTTCGCACCCGGTGCAGAGCCCGCTGCTGCGCAGGGAGCCGACGCGCCGAGGCGACGGTCGCGATCCGGCTGCCTCTTCCGCACGTCGTGACGACGCCGGCGGCTGTTACAGCGCATTAACGAGCTACGACGTCGAATCAAACATAGATGCTGCGATGCGTCAAATAACCAAACTCGCCGTCGTTGCCGACACTTCGCAGAAGCGACCCGAGCAATCCATCGAATTGTCCGGGCATGCGCCGAGACGATGCGTATTCCACAAATAAGCATTGCCGCATCGCGGCGCGGCGGAACCGCGCAGCGGCGCGCGCTTTTGCCGGATGCGGCCCTGCGAAGTCGCTGTACCGCGGCCGGCGTGTCACCCGGAATGCGGGCGTTCGCGGTACAGTCGGGCGGCCACGGGACGGGGGGCCGGATGACTACGCGGATCGCTCAGTTGTCGGTGATGGTCGTCGAGGACCACAGCTTCCAGCGCAGCATTGCGCTGCGTCTGCTGGCCGGGCTCGGCATCGAGCGCGCGTTCGAGGCGGCGCACGGCCGCGAGGCGCTGGAGCGCATGCTCGCGCTGCAGGAAAAGCCCGACGTGCTGCTCGTCGACCTCGACCTGCCCGAGATGGACGGCATCGAACTCATCGGCCATGTCGCGAGCCGCCGGCTCGCGCGCGCGGTCGTGGTGCTTTCCGCGCTCGACCCGGCGCTGCTCAACACCGTGCAGACCATGGCGCGAGCCTCGGGACTGCGCGTGCTCGGCGCGGTCGAAAAACCGCTGACGGCGGCCAAGCTGCTGGAAGTGCTGGCGCATTTCCACAACGAACCCGAAGAGCACGGTTTTCTCGCGCCGGTCGAGATCGACCGCGACAGCCTCGTCGCGGCAATCGAGGCCGAGGAGATCGAGCCCTGGTTCCAGGCTCAGGTGTCGATCGCGAGCGGCCACGTCGTCGCAGTCGAGGCGCTCGCGCGCTGGGTCCGCGGCGATCAGGTGCTGCTGCCCGCGCAGTTCCTGCCGCAGATCGAACGCGAAGGACTCATCGACGCGCTGACCGAAAGCATGCTGCGCAAGTCCTGCCGCTGGCGCACGCGCTGGGCTGCCGCGGGTCTCGACCTGCGCCTGTCGGTCAACGTCTCGATGCTCAATCTCGCGCGCGTCGACACGGCCGACCGCTACCAGCAGATCGTGCAGCAGGCCGGCGTGCGCACGCGCGACGTCGTGCTCGAAGTGACCGAGGGCTCGGTCATGGGCGAGGCGGCGAGCGCGCTCAATGTGCTCGCGCGCCTGCGCCTCAAGGGCTTCGGTCTTGCGATCGACGATTTCGGCACGGGCTATTCCTCGCTGTCGCAGCTCTCGCAGATTCCGTTCACCGAACTCAAGATCGACCAGGGCTTCGTCACCGGTGCGGTGCGCCAGCCGCGCAAGCGCGCGGTCGTCGAGACCAGCCTCGAACTCGCGCGCAAGCTCGATCTCGGCACGGTCGCCGAAGGCGTCGAAACCGTCGACGACTGGCAGATGCTGGCCGAACTCGGCTGCGACTACGCGCAGGGCTATCTGATCGGCCCGGCGGTCTCCGGAGCGGCGCTGGTCGAGCAGGTCCGCCACTGGAGGTCGCCGCAGATCTCCGTATGAAGCCGGGCCTGCTCAAGCTCAGCATCCGCCAGCAACTGCAGGGCCTGTTCGGCCTGCTGCTCGTGACCGGCATCACCGTGCTCGTGCTCGACACCATCAACGAGCGCGCGACGGTTGCGACGATCACGCGCGTGCGCGAGGACTCGCTGGCCGGCCTGCGCTACGTCAAGAGCATTTCCGACGCCTACGGCATGGACGTCGTCGACACGGCGTTCCGCGTGCGCAACAGCCTCATGGGCTGGGAGCAGGGCGTGGAGGTCATCGACCGCGCGTCCGAGCGCATCCAGGATCAATGGGACAAGCTGCTCGCGACGAATCTCACCGAAGTGCAGAAGGCGCTCGTCGACGACATCCGCCGCCAGCGCGAGAGCGCCGACCGCGCCGCGGCAAAACTTCGCGCGATCCTGAAATCGCAGAACATCGATGACCTCGGCCGGTTCGCCGACACCGAACTGTATCCCGCGATCGATCCCGTCACGACGCGTCTGAAATTCCTGTCCGAACTGCAGATGATCACCGCGAACGGCAATCTCGACGCCGACGCGCGGCGCACCGCGCGCATCGGCTTCTGGCGCGTCGCGCTGAGCCTGTTCGCGTTCGCGATCGTGTTCGCCGCGGGCCGGCGCATCCTGCGGCACATCTATCGCGGTGTCGAAAAACTCGTGCAGCTCGCCCACGCGACGCGCACCGGCGACTACGCCACGCCGATCGGCGAATGGCCGCGCGGCGAACTCGGCCAGGTCGCGCAGGCCTTCGTCGAGATGCGCGAGACGCTCGCGCGCAACGAAGTGGAACTGCGCCACTCCGAGGCGCTCGCGACCGAGGCCAACCGCGCGAAGACCGCATTCCTCGCGGCGATGAGCCACGAAATCCGCACGCCGATGATCGGCGTGGTGGGCATGCTCGAACTGCTCTCGCATACCGACCTCGATACGGAACAGCGCCGCTGCGTCGACGTCATCGATACCTCGGCGCAGGCGCTGCTGCAGATCATCGGCGACATCCTCGACTTCTCGAAGATCGAGGCGGGCCGGCTGGAGATCGCGAACGCGCCGACCGACCTGCGCCGACTGCTCGAACAGACCGTTAACAATTTCCTCGGCGTGGCGTCGGCACGCGGCCTGTCGCTGACGCTCGCCGTCGATCCCGATGTCGCCGCCGCGCATGTCGTCGACCCGCTGCGGCTGCGCCAGATCGTGTCGAACCTGCTGTCCAACGCGCTGAAGTTCACGCACAAGGGTGGCGTACGCATCGAACTCGAAAAGCTCATGGACGACGACGCGACGCAGACGCTCGCGCTGCGCGTGCATGACAGCGGCATCGGCATCGGCCAGGAGCAGCAGGACAAATTGTTCATGCCGTTCGCGCAGGCCGAGGCCGGCACGGCGCGCAGCTATGGCGGCACCGGGCTCGGCCTTGCGATCAGCCAGCGCCTCGCTGCGGCCATGGGCGGCGAACTCGGCCTGCGCAGCCAGCTCGGCGAAGGCACGTCGGTCAGCCTCGTGCTTACGCTGCCGACGGCGAGCGCCGACTCACTCGTCGTCGAAGCCGCGCAGCCGCGCCGTGCCGCGCGCTTTCCGCAGCGCGCCGCGCCGAGCGTCGAGGATGCGGAGCGCGAACGCAGCCTGATCCTGCTCGTCGACGATCATCCGACCAACCGCGACGTCATCGCGCGCCAGCTCGCCAAGGCGGGCTATGCCTGTCTCAGCGCCGACGACGGCGAGGAAGGCCTGCAGCACTGGCGCACCGGCCGCTTCGCGCTCGTGCTGGCCGACATCCACATGCCGCGCATGGACGGCTACGCGATGACCGGCGCGATCCGCGCGACCGAACGGCGCGAAGCGCGCGCCCGCACGCCGGTCATCGCGCTGACCGCGAACGTGACCAAGGGCGAAGCGGAACGCTGCATCGCCGCGGGCATGGACGACTTCCTCGGCAAGCCCGTGAGCATCGCGCAACTCGCCGCGAAGCTGCGCGCCTGGCTGCCGCACGTGCCGTTTCCCGACGACGCGGCACGCGGCCCGGACGATACGCTTCCGGCGTTGCCGGGCCGGATCGATCGCAGCGTGCTCGACGAAATCACCGGCGGCGACGCGCAGCAGGCCCGCGAGCTGCTCGACGAATTCGTCGCGACCGCGCAGAGCGACCTGCTCGCGCTCGAACAGGCGCTGGCCCGCGGCGACCGCGCTGCCGCCGGCCGCGAAGCGCATAGGATCAAGGGCGCGGCGCGGCTCGTCGGCGCGGTCGAACTCGCCGACTGCGTCGCCGCGGTCGAACAGGAATTGCGCACGGCCGATGGGCGAGGAACGCCCGATCTTACGCCGCTGCGCGCGGCGCTGGCCGGCCTGGAGACCGGAAACTAGAGGAAGCGCAGTTCGTAAGAACCCGAGACGGCGGGAAGCGGCGCTGACCGTGAGCAGAAAGTAGAGAAAAGCAGGTGGCAGGAACCAGAGAAAGCAGCAGGCGGAACGCGCAGCACGCGCGCGTTCGCCACTTCCTACCGGTGTTCTTTCCCCGGTTACTCGCTAGAGCGCTTCCGCATCCGCCTCGCCCGTGCGGATGCGCAGCACCTGGTCGAGCTGATAGACGAAGATCTTGCCGTCGCCGATCTTGCCGGTGTTGGCGGACTGCATGATGGCCTCGACGACGCGGTCGCACATGTCGGCGCTGACGGCGACCTCGAGCTTGATCTTCGGCAGGAAGTCGACGACGTACTCGGCGCCGCGGTAGAGCTCGGTATGGCCCTTCTGCCGGCCGAAACCCTTGACCTCGGTCACCGTAATGCCCTGCACGCCGACCTCGGCCAGCGCCTCCCGCACGTCGTCGAGTTTGAACGGCTTGATGATGGCCGTGATCATTTTCATGGCAGGAATCCTTGCGATGGACCGGTGCGCGGACGGCGCGTCGCCGCGACTATAGCTGAACCGCCGGACCCGCCGGCGCGCTGCCGGACGCGGCCATCTCGGAAATTTCCGAGCTGCGAACCAGCCGTTTCCGAGCGTTCGCCGGCGCCTCCTCGGCTACACTAGCCGCCGCTGTGCCGGCCTGATGCCGGCCCCGGGTTCGCCGCCCGTCCGCGAGCACCGGACCGCTTTTCGGAGATTCCCATGATCGACGCCCGCACCCTCGACGAACTCGCGCGCCGCGTGACCGACCTCATCCCGTCCGGCGTCGGCGCCGCGGGCGCCGATATCGCCGACAACGTGCGCGACGCATTGCGTGCCGGCCTGCGCAAGCTCGACCTCGTCACGCGCGACGAATTCGATGTCCAGCGCGCCGTCCTGCTGCGCACGCGCGAACTGGTCGAAGCACTCGAAGCGCGCGTCGCCGACCTCGAAACGCAACTGCAGCCGCCGCGCCACTAGCGGCCTGCGCGCCCTACCGCGGCGCACCCTCGCCCACTTCCACGATCGACTGCCGACACGCGGCGGCGGGGAACCCGCTGCGCGTCCGTTTGGAGTCCGCCGCCCGAGCCGCTCGGACGGCGGAGCCCGGCCAGGGATGGCCACCTTTGGGCGGGAATCGGAAATCGGGAACCGGGAATCGTCGGCGCATCGCGGCGCTGGCGCTCCTGCTCTTTCATGCGCCGTTTACCGTCGCACACCTCGCGTCCCCCAACCGTCGAAGCGCTACTTCTGCATTTTTGCTTCCTAACGATTCTCGATTCTCCACGCTCCATTCCCGATTCCCATCCCCACGCTTGTACGCCGCGAAATCCACAGGTAGCTTCTGCCGGTCGCGAGACCGCACGGCATCCGTTGCGCCGTCGATCGCTGCCGTCGTCGCGGCCGGACGATTCACGTGTGTTTCCCATTGCCATCAGGGGAGTGTCCATGCGGCTCATCGATCTTCACGCACCGTTTTTTCTCGCTTCCGCCCTGCTGCTTTCGACCGGCGTCGCGTCGGCCCAGTCGGGCTCGCCGAACAGTCTGCAGAACAACGCGTCGCCGACCGGCGTGGCCGTAACCAACAGCGCCGCCACGACGGTGTACGCGAACCTCGTGCTGGGACAGCCGCCGGCGACGCCGCCGGCCGGCTGCAGCAATCTCGGCACGCAGATCACGAGCCTCAGCGATGCGCGCCTCGCGTTCACCTCGAGCGTCGCCGGCAAGACGGTGACTTTCACGCTCGTTCCGGGTGTCACCGACAAAGGCTCGTACGCGATGGACGCGGGCGAGACCATCACCTACACGCCGCAGACCTTCAGCTGTGGCACGGCGAACTGCAGCGCGGCGGTCACGTTCAACTTCTTCTTCACGCCGTCCAATGACGGTTTCACGAACAACAACGGCTGCAGCAACAGCGTGTTTCCGAATGCGAGCAATCTCGCCGAAGCGTCGATCAATTTCGGCGTGAACGGTTCGATCGGCTCGACCTGCGCGAACGCCGACGACACCGACATCAGTGCCGTCAACGGCGTCAACTCGATCATCAAGGTCGCCACGAGCGGTCCCGGCTGGCCGGCGGCGACGAGCACCGCGCAGAACGACGTGCTCGGCAAGAACGCGAACAAGCCCGGCGTGTTCGGATGGGCCGCGACGAACTGCAACGGCAGCCTCGCGAACTCGGGATATCCCAATCCGTCGCCGAGCTGCGCCGCACCGCAGAAAGCGCCGCTCGCCACGGGCAATCCAGCGGCCTGCAAGACGCCCGGCGGCACCGCCTATGCACCGATCGTCGGACCCGACGGCACGAAGTATTGCGACGAACGCAGCGATGCAGGCACCTGCAACAACCAGCGCGCGGGCTACGTTACGGGCGGTGCGATCCAGATCACCTATCTGAAACCGGCCTACTAGCGGCCCGCAGCCGCGAAAGCGGAAGCGACGGGCTCGATCTGGCCGCGCCGGCCTGCTTCGCGTTCGGTGCGCGGTGCCGTCATGGACGCGCATTCCGAAGCCGCGCCGGGCACGGCCAGCGCCTCGATATTCTGGTTTGCGCCTTCTCCGGTACAGGGCGCCGGCAGTGCAAAAGACATCCTGGCCGCGCCGGAGATTCAAGTACGCGCCATGAGCACGAGCGATGCGCTGGACGCCATGGACGCGCCGCTTGCGTTCCGGGCGCGACGCCGCATTCTGGTATGCGCCTGCGGGACTTCAGCGCACCGGACGAGCGGTCAGTCCAAGGTGGCGCGACCGGCGAGCCCGGTTGCGGGACTCATCCTCCCTGGCGCATCGTGCGCGGTCGCGAGCAATTGGGTCCCGCAATGAACAGCCTGCGTAGTCACCTCTTTCTGCTGCTGCTGAAGTACAGGCACGTTTTTCGCGGAAAACTGCGCCGCCCCGTCGTTGATCGAACGACGTCGATTGCGGCATTGCGCGCGCGTGCCGACAAATCGTCCGCGCGCTTTGGCAGTCTGCCGCGCGGCATCGAGGTGGCGCCGGTCTCGATCGACGGCATCGCGGCCGAATGGGTACGTCCACCGGTCGATGGCGCGCGTGTGATCCTGTATTTCCACGGCGGCGGCTACGTGATGGGTTCGCGAGTTTCCCATCGCCCTGCAGTCGCGAACTTCGTCGCCGGCAGCGGTCTGGCGGCACTGGTGTTCGACTATCGCCTCGCGCCCGAGCACCCGTTTCCCGCAGCACTGGAAGACGCGCTGGCGGCTTATTCCTGGCTGCTGGCGCGTGAAACAAGCGACGACATCGTGTTTCTTGGCGACTCGGCCGGTGGCGGGCTTGCGCTCGCCACGCTGCTGGCATTGCGGGATCGCGGCATGCCCCTGCCGGCCGCAGCGGCAGTCATGTCGCCGTGGACGGACTTGACGTGCACCGGCGAGACCTACCGGCGTCCGGATCCGCTGGCACCTGCCGGCTCGTGGCACGTATTCGCACACCACTATTGCGCCGGCCAGGATCCGCGAAATCCGATGATTTCGCCTTTGTACGGCGATCAACGCGGGTTGCCGCCGCTGCTGATCCACGTGGGCGAACGGGAATCCATGCTGAGTGACTCAACGCGTCTGGCCGAAAAGGCGCGCGAAGCGGGTGTCCGCGTCCGCCTGCATGTCGGGCGCGGAATGGTGCATTGCTACCCAGTGTTCTCGCCGAAGTTTCCGGAAGCCAGGAAGGCCATGGACGATATCTGCGAGTTCCTGCGTACCGGTAGGTAGCGCGTGCGGATCGCCAGTGTTGTTCAGGCTGCCGAAAGTCGGTCAGCCGCGCAGGGATCGAATCGGCGGCGGCCGTCAGCCGGAACGGCCTGCTTTCACGATTGCCGCTGGACGAATTCGCCGAGCACACGTTTTGCGGGAATGGCTTGAGTTGCTTACTCGCCGCCGTCGCGTTTCCCGGCGCGGCCGTGAGCCCGGAGCCGGAGGCCGGAATGCGCCACGTCGTCGTGGCGCCCGGGCCGTCTCCATCGCCTCTGACTGACGGCAGCGACGGCTGGGAGAATTTTCGCCTCCCGCGCACCTACTTCGTGCCGGCGCACGCCTTGCGCCTTCATGGAGTACGGCCATGCCTACCGTCCATCTCGGCCGGAAGAACGAGCCCGCCTACCGACTCGAGCGCAGTCCGGATCTCATTGCGGTGCGCACGCGCAGCGGGCGCTCGGTCGCGCGGCCAGCTGGCTGCCGACGCTCTTGCCGATCCTGGGCGCCCTGCTGCTGCACGGGGCGGTCGTCGGAGCTGGCCTGCTC
>CAMLLF010000032.1 GCA_946480705.1 uncultured Lysobacteraceae bacterium
CCTGCGTCGTCGAGACCGGCATGCAGGGTCAGGCGCAGCAGCGCGCGGTTCTTCGCCGTGGCCGGCGCGCAGAAGATCGCGCCGAACACGCTCTCGGCTTCGAACGCGTCGCGCACGCGCATGACCGCCGCCTCGCTGCCGACTTCGAGCGCGATGATCTGCTCGGTGCCTTCGCCGATCGGATAGCCCAGGCCGAGCAGCGCTTCGCGCACGCGCCGCGTGACGTACTGCAGCCGCGCGCGGCGCCAGCCTTCGCGCCGGATCACGCGATGCGAGGCGTCCACGGCGGCGATTTCCTGCGGCAGCAGCGTCGAGGAGAAGATGGCCGGCATCGATTCGAACGCGAAGTAGGGCTTGAAGCGCGTGCTGCAGCTGATCAGGCCCGCACGCACGCAATAGGCCTTGGCCAGGCTCGCGGTGACGAAATGCACGCGATCGGTAAGGCCGAGGCTCGCGACCAGGCCTTCGCCATGCACGCCGTGCGTGCCGATCGAGTGCGACTCGTCGACGACGAACACGCAGCTGCGGCGCTGTGCGATCGCGGCAAAGTCCGCGAGCGGGCAGACGCTGCCGTTGGTGCTGTAGATCGAGTCGACGAGGATGACGCCGGGGCCGTGACGCAGGATCTGGCGTTCGAGGTACTCCGGATCGTTGTGGTAGACCGGCACGGCCTGCGCGCCGGCGGCCTTGATGCCTTCCCACAGCGACGCATGCGCGAGCATGTCGATGTAGACCGGCGTGCGCTCGCCGGCCAGGCATTGCACGAGGCCGACGTTCGCGACGTAGCCGGACTGGCACAGGATGGTCTCCTCGCTGCCGAGCGCGACGGCGAGCTCATGTTCGACCTGATGCATCGGATCGTCGTCCTGCTGCAGGAACAGGCCGGACATCATGTTGCCGTTGCCGGCACTCGCGAGCGCGGCGCGCTGCGCGTCGACGATTTCCGGGTGGCGCCCCAGCGCCAGATAGTCGTTGCTCTGCAGCATCAGCGCGCCGGGAGCCGGGCGCAGGCCGCGAAGGATATGGCGGCCGCTCCAGCTTGCCTGGACGCGGTCCTGATGGAAGCGCTCGACGCGCTGGCGCGCGAATTCCGGCAGTTCGGGCGCACGCGCCTGCTGCAGCTGCGGAAAGGACGAAGTAACGACGGACGGGAAGGAAATACTCATGACTGCAAACCTCTCACGGGAGTTGTGGACCAAAGCCATCCCTGGCTGGCTGCGGCGTTTCGTCGCCGCAGCGGGACGACCGGTCCGGCCGTGGGCCGGTCGGAATCGAGAGGTTTCGTTACCGCTGGCGCCGGATCACCCCGCGCGAGGCGGGGCGTCGACGTTGTCCTGCTCGCGCAGCCAGCTTCTGTACGACTTCACATGAGTCAGCTGCAGCGGTTCGAGATGGTCGATAAGACTGAAGTAGTAGCAATTGTCGCCCTGTATCGCCGTGGCCGGGAACAGATTCGCCGCAGGGTCGGCGATCTGCGGGCTGTAGAAGCCGCCCGAGGACCAGAACCAGGGAAGGGCGCTGCCGGAGCGCAGCGCGCGCAAGACGGTATCGGGCGCGCCGCGGTCTTCCGCGACGTCGTGTTGTTCGCGCAGATCGTCGTCGGTCTGCACGAGAAGGAACCTGCCCACACCCCAGGCGTCGAGCATCAGCACGCCCGTGGGATTGCAGACCACGTACGACTCGATCGGCTGGAACGTGGCGACGACAGAGTCGAATACCGAACGGAAAGCGGGGTCGCGCAGAAAGCCGAAACGTCCCATCGCCAGCGCTTCGGCCACGAACGCGCCGGCGCGCTCGAAATACCGCTGCTGCAGTTCGCGGATGGCGACCTGGAGCTTGGCCATGGCCTGCGGATCGCTCTTGCGGATGAAGCGGTCGATGACGCCCGAATTGAAGGCCTCGATCGCGACCGAATCCTCGGCGCGGCCGGTCAGCAGTATCTTGCCGATCAGTGGATTGTTGAGCCGTTTGCAAAACGTGACACCGTCCATCTCCGGCATGAAGTAATCGACCACGAGCACGGAGACTTCGGAAAAACGCTCGGGGTCATAGACAATGCGGTGGATCGAGTCGACATCAAGAGCGACGAGCTCCTGGGTCTGCGACGGACGGTCCTTCCAGCGGTAGAGCCAGCCGCCGCCCGGCACCGGGCGGCTGCCCGCGCTGCCGAGCGCGGCCAGCGCCATGCGTGGCGAGCTGAACGGGCGCAGATGCAGCATCGGATCGAGCATCAGCGGCACGACGTCGAGGTATTCCTCGTGATCGTCGACGAGGACGGTCGTCGTCGGGAAATAGAACGGCGGGATCGCAGCGGCACCTCGCAGCATCAGTTGTCCCTCCGCAGGAGGTCGGGAAACACGATCGTGAATTCGGTGAATTCGCCGTAGGTCGAGCGGCAGATTATCGTCGCGCCCATGCGTTCGAGCGCCATGCGTACGAAGGATAGACCGACGCCGAGGCCGGTGCTGTAGTCGGTGGCGCTGGAATAGAAGCGCTCGAAGATGTGCGGCAGGACGTCCGGCTGAATGCCGGGGCCGCTGTCGTGACAGACGACACGTTGGCCTCCTTCGTCGGCGTGGACGCTGAGCACGATGCTGCCCTTGCCGGCGCGTCCAGTGTGGAATAAGGCATTTTTTATCAGATTGAACAGCACATGGACCAGCAGCAGGCGCGATCCGCTGAACTGGAAGTCGTCGGCGACGCCGATCGCGACGCGGCTGCGCTCATGTTGCGAGCCGAACGGGTAGCGGTCCAGTGCCTCGAGCACGCATTCGCGCGCCGACACGCTTTCGATCTGCAGGCTGCCGATCGGGCGCGCGGCGACGAGCAGCATGTCGATGACGGTGTTGGCGTGCTCGACCTCCCGGCCGATGGTCTCCATGGCCTTGGACAGGCGGCCCAACTGCGATTCGCGCAGTTCCGGCACATTGAGCTGAGCGTCGACCGCCTTGCGGTGCGAGTCGGCGAGCAGCGGCAGAAAGCGGTCGACCGCCTGGGTGGCGATGCGCACCGAGGCGAGCGGCGTACGCAGCTCGTGGGCGATGTTGTTGCTCGCGGCGATGATCGCGTCGATGCGCGCCTGGTTGCTCATGCTGTGCGAAATACTGAATACCGAACCGGAAATGATCGCGAAGGCCCAGACCGGCGAATACGCCAGCAGGGCGGCGCTCGCCAGCGGCTGCGCCGGCGCGATCAGGTAGGCGGTCACAGCAAGCAGCGTGCCGATCAGCCCGGTGATGATGAAGCTGCCCATGTCGAACAGCATGACCATGAGGAACACGGAAATCAGATGCGACAGCAGCCAGGCGACGCTGCCGCCGTTCTGCAGCAGCATGTACGAAAAGAAAAAAGGCAGCGCGAAGGTCATCGCGAGATACCAGTACAGCGGCAGCCACGCGCGCAGTCGGTTCGGCCACAGGCTGACGAGCATCAGCGGCAGGAACAGCAGCGAGCCGAACAGACGCAGCTCCAGACTTTCGTAGGGCTGCGGCAGCAGCTTCGCCCAGACGAAGTAGTAGGTCGGAAAGCCGAACACGCCGAGCGCGCCCATCCAGCGCATCTTCGGCTCGGAATAGCGTGCACGCGTGAAGATCGCCGTCTGGAAACGCAGCCAGGCACGCTTGAGATGCCACCAGACGAGCCGCGGCACCCCATTGATGCGGCGGCCTGCGGTATGGATAGCCTCACTCGTATTCATGCGCGCCCGGGCAATGCGACGCCGTCGGCGCGGCGCCGGTCTCGTGAACGGCTTCGATACTAGTGGAATTGCGTCGATCTGGGGCGAGTGTGCAATCGTGCGCGTCGATACGATGTCGCAGTCCGGCCGGCGCGGCGCGCTCGATCGCGCCGGCATCCGCGTGCGCCGGCGTCGAGAATGAATCGCTTACTGTCTGATTCAGCGATAGTCGCGATGGCAGTCCTTGCAGGCGTTGCCGATCTGCTGCATCGCCGCGTCGAGCGCGCGGCAGTCGGCCGGCGGCTCGGCGCCGAGGCGGGCACCGAGTTCGATGAAGCGCCGCGCCTGGTCGTGGTAGTCGGGCTTTTCATCAGGACGGGAAGGGCCGATGTCGGCCGCGGTCTCGGCCAGGCGGCGAAAGCGCGGAGCGCTGCGTGCCGCGGTGCAGTCGCCGCTGCGCTGCTGCCGGCGCAGTTCGTCGAGATGGTGCTGCAGAATGTGCATCACGCCGCGCTGCCAGGCGTTGCGCTGCGACAGCGCGTTGGCTGCGCTGAACGCGACGAGGGCGCCGATGAACAGGCCGGCGAGCAGGGACAGCAACAGGCGCATCGTCGTTTCCGTGTCAAAACCGCAAGCCTAATGCAGACCGCCCGGCGCCAGAAGCCGTCGGTCACGCGCGCGGGGACGCCTGCTAGAATCCGCCGATGTCCGATCCCGTTCTCTCGGCGCGCTTCGGCGGCGTCGACCGTCTTTACGGCCGCGGTGCGGCGCAGCGTCTGTCCACGCGTCACGTCGCCGTCGTCGGCGTCGGCGGCGTGGGTTCCTGGAGCGTCGAGGCGCTGGTCCGAAGCGGCGTCGGCGAATTCACGCTGATCGATGCGGACGACGTCTGCGTGTCGAACACGAATCGTCAGTTGCATGCGCTGGAGGGCCAGTTCGGCCGCGCCAAGGTCGACGTGCTCGCCGAACGCGCCCGCGCGATCAATCCACAGGTCCGCGTCCACGCGATTCCGAGTTTCCTGACGCCGTCCACTCTCGGCGAACTGCTCGACCGCGGCTACGACCTCGTGCTCGACGCCTGCGACAGCTTTCGCGTCAAGGTCGAGATGATCGCCTGGTGCCGGCGCCGCAAGCTGCCGTTGATCGTGGTCGGTTCCGCCGGCGGGCGCATCGACGCGTCGCGCGTGCAGGTGCGCGACCTGTCGCGCACGGAACACGATGCGCTGCTGTCGCTGGTGCGCAAGAAACTGCGGCAGGAGTTCAACTTTCCGCGCAATCGCGATCGGTATTTCAGCGTGCCGGCCGTGTTTTCGCTCGAGAACGTGCGCTACCCGCAGGCCGACGGCAGCGTCTGCGGCACGCGTCCGGCCAACGCCGACGAAGCGATGCGGCTGGACTGCGGCAGCGGGCTCGGCGCCGCGATGCACGTGACCGCGACGTTCGGCATGGTAGCCGCGGGCAAGGCGATCGAGCGCCTGCTTGCGCCCGACCCGGCTTGAGTCGCCCCGGCAAGACCCCATACTGCGAGCCGCAGAGTCGCTGCGTTCGGAGGGGTGTCGCATGACCGGTCCGGTGCGTTCGCTGATGGTCGGCCCGTTGCTCGGCTTCGCCGAGCGTCTGCGTTTTCCGCGCCTGCTGCTGCTGACCGCCGCGCTGTTCTTCGTCGATCTGGTCGTGCCCGACCTGATTCCGTTCGTCGACGAGATCCTGCTCGCGCTGGTGACGCTGCTGCTCAGCCGCTGGAAGAAGAAGCCGGCGGCGGCGCCGACGCCGCTCGGGCGGGCGCGAGGTTGAACAGGCGGCGCGCGTTCGCGCTCGTCGCCGCCGCGATCGTCTCGCGCGATTCGCCACGCAGCGCGGCGATCTCGTCGAGCACGGCGGCGACGCTGGCCGGCTCGTTGCGTTCGCCGCGTTGCGCGGCGAGCGGCTGGTCCGGCGCGTCGCTCTCCAGCAGCAGGAATTCCAGCGGCATCGCCGCGACGATGCGGCGCAGCCGGTGCGCGCGCGAATAGCTGACCGGGCCGCCGATGCCGAGCAGGAATCCCATTTTCCACAACTGCGCCGCTTGTTCCTCGCTGCCGGAATAGCTGTGCACGACGCCGCGCAGGCCCGGATAGTCGCGCAGCGTGTGGATGGACTCCTCGACGGCGCGGCGCGCGTGCACGATGACCGGCAGGCCGGTCTCGCGCGCGAGCGCGAGCTGGCCGCGAAAGAAATGGCGCTGCGCGTCGGCCGGCAGGTTCTCGACGAAATAGTCGAGGCCGCATTCACCGACGGCCACCGCGTCGCCGTCGGCGAGGCGGTCGCGCAGCAGCGCGAGGTGTTCGTCGCGATGCTCGGCGAGAAGCAGCGGATGCAGGCCGTAGGCAGGATGCAGTCCCGCCGCGCGCGCGCAGAGTTCGGCGAGCGCCGGCCAGTCGCCGGCACGTATCGCCGGAATCACCTGGGAGGTCACGCCCGCGGCGCGCGCACGCGCGATCACCACGTCGCGGTCCGCGTCGAATTCGGGTGCGTCGAGGTGGCAGTGGCTGTCGACGAGGGGCAGGACGGTAGCGCTCATGCGCCGCAGTCTCGCGTCCGCGCGGCGCGCGGCGCAAGCGTGCTCGTGCGCGCTGCGGCCGGCGTATAGACTTCGGCCTTTACGCCGCTTCGCCACTCATGAGCGCCACTTCCGAATTCGCGGTCAGCGTGCTGCTGATCGCCTACCGCGCGACCGACACGATCGCCGCGGCGATCGACGCCGCGCTCGCGCAGACCGAGCCGTGCGAGATCATCGTTTCCGACGACTGCTCGCCCGACGACACGTTCGCCGTAGCGCAGCGCCACGTTGCCGGCTACGCCGGTCCGCATCGCCTCATCGTGCGTCAGTGCGAACGCAACCGCGGCGTCGCGGCGCATCTGAGCGAGCTGTTCGCGCTCGCGAGCGGTCGAATCTTCGTGATCATGGCCGGCGACGATCTCGCGCGACCGCAGCGTGTCGCGGCGACGCGCGCCGCGTTCGACGAACGGCCCGACGTCTATGCGGTCGGCGCCGTCGTCGACGAGATCGACCTGGCCGGCGCGCCGCTGCGCCGCGGCGTGCGGCACATGCCGGCGGAATTCGGGCTCGACTACTTCGTGCGCGCGGGCAAGCTCGCGACCCTGCTCGGCGCGAGTCTCGCGATCCGGCGCGAGGTGTTCGAGCGATTCGGTCCGCTGCGCGCGAGCGCCGAGGACAACATCCTGACCCTGCGCGCGGCGCTGCTCGGGCGCGGCCTCTGCCTCGATCAGGCGCTGATCGACTACCGGCAGAATCCGGAGAGCCTCGGCAACTGGATCTTCGCGCGCCACGACGATTCGCCGGAACGCTTCCGCCGCCGCTACGAGCGCACCGTGCGCATGTATCGCGACGTCGCCGACGACATCGAGGCGTCGATCGCGCAGCTGCCGGAACTCGACGCGGAGCGCCGCGCGCTCGCCGAGCGCATCGTGCGCATCTACCGCATCGAGGCGGATGCGCGCAGCGCGATCCTCGACCGGCCGCGGCGCGACTGGCTCGGCCCGATCTGGCGCGGCCTGCGCGAGCCCGGGCTGCGCCGCAAGAGCGCCGAACGCGCGCTCAAGCTGCTGGTGCCGCGGCGCTGGTTCGGTCTGCGCTGAGCGCGGACCGCAGCGTTGCGGCCTCAGGCGACGAATGCCGCGGCGAGGCCGAGAAACAACCCCATGCTGACGACGTCGGTCGCGGTCGTCAGGAAAATGCTCGACGCCGTCGCCGGGTCGGCGCCGAGGCGCTTGAGTACGAGCGGAACGGCCGCGCCGGCCATGCCGGACACGGCGCAGCTCGTCGTCATCGCCGCAAACGTGATCAGCGCGAGAACGAGCGGCTGCGGATGCGTCTGCAGCCGCGCCATCACGTACATCGCGATGGCGGCGACGACGCCGGTCAGCGCGCCGTTGAGAAAGCCGAGCAACGCCTCCTTCGCCATGAGCGCCGCCGCCTGCGAACTGCGCACCTCGCCGAGGGTCATGCCGCGCAGGGTCACGGCGAGCGACTGGCAGCCCGTATTGCTGCATTGGCCCGACAGCACCGGGATGAAGATCGCGAGCAGCACGATGCGATTGACCGTGTCCTGGAACAGCCCCACCGTGCCCGCGGCGATGAAGGCCGTGAACAGGTTGAGCTGCAGCCATGGGTGGCGGAATTTCAACGAGCGCAGCCACGGCGTCGCGGCGCGCTCTTCCTTCTCGACACCGACCATCGCGCCGGCCTGCGCGCTGATCTCGAACGCCTGCTGCTCGAACAGCACCGAGCCGCGCACGACGCCGATCAGGTGGCCTTCGGCATCGCAGACCGGGTAGACGGGATAGTGGCGCGTGACGACCGCGTGCATCGCATCGATGAGATCCATATCGCCGCGCAGCGCGAACGGCGAGGGGATCATGACCTCGGCGAGCGTGTCGTTCGGATTGGCGAACAGCAGCTCGCGGAACGCGACGACGCCGACGAGGCGGTCTTCGCGGTCGAGCACGTAGAGATAGGTGATCAGCGTCTGCTTGACCGCTTCGCGCAGTTCGTCGATCGCTTCGTGGATGCGCGTGCCCGGCGCGAACACGGCGTTGGGTTTTTCCATGAGCCGGCCGACGCTCGATTCGGGCCAGGCCACGTCTTCGAGCCACTGCTCGCCGGCGCTGTTCGTCGCGGCGATGCGCTCGCGGCGCGTAGGCGGAAATTCCTCGAGGATCTCCACCGCCTGGCCCGGATTGAGCTGGGCCAGCACGGCAGCGACGGCGCTGTCGTCCTCGTCGTGCAGCATGTCGGCGGCGGCCTTGGGATCAAGCTCGCGCACGCGCCGGTATAGCGATTCCATCGTTCCCCTGCCTGCCTCGAAAGTACGCGTCGTGCGATTCGAAGTCGCAGGCATCCGGCGCAGGGCACCGGGCCTGCGGTCGGAAGTGCGCTCGAAGCGCCGATGGTAGCAAACGCGGTCCGGCGCGCGACAAGCGCCGGCAGGCGGGCCTACTGCCCCTCGGGCGGCTGCCAGAGTTCGATCTTGTTGCCTTCCGGATCGACGACCCAGCCGAACTTTCCGTATTCGGATTCGTCGGTCTTGTCGATCACGTTGCAGCCTTCGTCGCGCAGCGCGGCGAGCAACGCGTGCAGGTCGGCGACACGGTAGTTGACCATGAACGGCGCATCGCTCGGCGCGAAGTACGCGGAGTCGGCCTTGAACAGGCTCCACACCGTCGTACCGACGGCGCCGGGATTGTCGTCGTTCCAGCGGAAGGCGACGCCGCCCCAGTCGGCGATGTCGAGGCCGAGATGCCTGCCGTACCACTCGCGCAGCGCGTCCGTGTCGCGTGCCTTGATGAAGATGCCGCCGATACCCGTCACACGTTTCATGCGCGCCCCCGCGTTGGAATGGACGGCGGCGAGCTTAGAGCCGGAACGGCCGCGCCGTCGAGGCGCGACGCGGCGGGAGTCAGTTCAACGAATAGAAGCGGTGCGGACCGATGATCGCGACCGGGCGGCCCATCGCCCAGCTCTGCGGTTCGGCATAGCTCGCGACGAAATGGCTCGCGCCCGGCACCACGCGCACGCGCAGGCTTTCCGGCAGCAGCCACACGTTGCGTGCGCTGCTCGCGACCATCCACGCTTTTGTCCACGCTTCCAAGTTGTCTATTTCGTAATTCTTGCTCGTAATGGACAACGCGAACTGGCGCGGCGCCTTGAGCACTTCGCAGAGGTTCTTGCCCCAGCGGCCCTGATCGAGGCGGTGGAGACCGACTTCGGCGACGGCCATCTGGCCGCGGGTCGACTCGCCGCGGGCCTCGAGATAAACGGTTGCGGCCAGACAGGTCTGGTCGGCGATGGGTTGCGGCATGACCGAGGTCATCCACAGCAACAGGCCCAGCTTCATCCTCATACCTCCGTGCACACGGTCCTTGCGCGCGACAGGTCGGGACGACGCTGGCGTTTGGGGGTTCCGGAATGTCGGTTGCGCCGCGTCTTCTGGGTAATGCGGCGTGGCCGGGCCGGGGCGCATTTCCTGGACCCTGTTTGGGTCCGCGCGGGCGACGACCGGTTGATTCAAGCCTTCGCCACCGGGCGAAAGCGCCTAACCAGGGCGGCCGTAAAGCAGGAACTCCGGCCGTCATGAACCGCGCGATCCGAGTTCTTACGGTTCGCGAGGTCTGGTTGTCGGGCCTCTCGGCCCGGTTCTGGGTGCGGGAATGGCGACCCGCTGGGATTCGGTGACGCGCACCCTAGCGGGCCGGCGGAGTGCTGTCAAACGCACACGGCCGCGATTAACGACGACCTAACATTCTGTTCAGTCGTCGTTTTGTGTCGGGAATCGGTATATTTTCGCTCAATTTAGCGAATGCGGAAAATGTCGCGACGTGCGGCCTCCCCGCCGCGGCGAAGCGTCACTGGTAACCGTAGAAACCCTTGAGCATGGTCTCGGCGCTCTTGTAGTCGTCGGTCGTCGCGGCGACGAACTTGCTGATGCCGAGTTCGAGCAGCAGGTTCGACAGTGCCGGGTCCTGGTCGAGCTTGAGCAGCGCTTCGGCGACCTTGGTCCGGGTCGCCGCGGGCACGGACGGCGCGGCCGACACGGCGGCGCCTGCGAATTCGACCGAGGTCTTGACCGGGGTCAGGTTCGGATACTGATCCTTGAGCCAGGTCGGCACCATCGCAGCCTCGGCTTCGCCCGCGAACACCGCCTCGACGGCGTCGCGCCAGGACGCGGCCGAGGATTCGATGTCGGGCTGCTGGATCGGATTCGGATAGAAGCCCAGCAGCAGCGCATAGCCGAGGCTCGGCGCGCCCATGCAGACGATCTTGCGGCCGACGAGCGCGTCGAGCCCCTTGTCCTGCAGGTCGACGTTGGTGACCAGCGTGTAGCTCTGGCGCTCCGCCGTGCGCACGAGCGGCACGAACTGGAAGCGGGCCACGCGGTAGTCGGCGAGGTGGGCCTCGTCGAGCGCGAAATCGAATTTCTCGTTCGCGCGCAGGTCGCGCCAATAGAAGTGATAGTTCTTCGGCGTGACGAGCGTGAATTTTTCGCCGGTAGCCTTGGCGAGATAGTCGATCAGCGGCTTGTAGACCTCGGCGGCCTTCTGCGGACCGTAGATCGGTTCGACCACGAAACTGTAGTCGGCCCATGCCGTCGTACCGGCGAGGCCGAGGGTGCAGATCGCACCCCGGAGCAGACGTTTGACGCTGGTCTGTCGACGCTGAGACATGCCAGTCCTCCCCTGTGAGCCCGACATCAGAATAGCTTGAGTATAGGCGAGTTTCGCTCAGGGATTTCAGGTGAATTATCGCGTTGCGGGCAGGCTCGGCCAGGCCCTCGGCAGCACGTGCAGCGTGCGCGGACCGGCGGTGAGTTCCGTAGCAGCCTCTGCCGATTCGCGGCGCACGACAGCCAGCGCGGAGCTGCCGCCGTCCGGCAGCGCGACCCATTGCAGCAGCAGGCCGGCTTCGCTGTCGCCGTCGCGCAGTTCCGCGGCACCGTCGAGCGGGCCGTCGGCGCTCACGCGGACCGGCACGCGCTTGTCGCCGCCGCCGCGAAAATGCAGCCGCGCGACGATTTCCTGTCCGGGATAGCAGCCCTTGCCGTGGCTGATCGCACCGAGCCGCGCGAATTCCATCCATGACGGCAGCGCCTGTTCGAGTGCGTGGTCGGGCAGCCACGGCAGGCCGGCCTCGATGTCGCGCGTAAGCGTGTCGGCGAAGCCGAGCCCGTCGACCGCGGCGTTGTCCCTCAGGATCAGCCGGCGTCCTTCCGGCAGCGCCGCGACGAAGTCGCCGGCCGCGGCCGGCGCGTCGCTGACGACTTCAGCCCACTGCCAGCCCGTCGGCGCTTCGACGCGTACTTTCAGGCGCAGCACGAACAGGCGCAGCGTCGGTACGACGGCTGCCGCGCTGCCGCCGCGAAGCAGCAGCAGGAAGCGCGCCTCGTCGGCGCGGATCAGATGGAACAGGCGTCGCACGCGACCCTGCGGATTGAGCCAGGCATTGAGCTGGCTGCCGCCGACCGGCAGGCCGGTCACGTCATTGCAGAACTGCGCCTGCGCAAAGGCGCCGGCGTCGGGGCCGGCGAGTTCGATGAGTTCGGTCGGAGCGGTCGGCGGCACGCGGATTTCCTGCTGGCGCGAAGACGCGAGTATCGCAAAACCCCCGCCGCGATCACCGTGATTCGCCGTGCGACGCTGCATTGGCCGGGCCGGGCGATCGCGGCCGGGCGCGGACGTTCCGACCTTGGTCGCAGCGCGCTCGCAGCCGGCCGTTGTGCGCTGCGCCAGGGTTGTCAGTTGGGGGCGCGGGCGTTAACCTTCGCGCCGCTTCAAGACCTATGCCCGAATCCACTTCCCAGCCAGTTCCGCCAGATCGCGTCGTGCCCGAGCCCAGCGCTCCCGCACCGACGGACGCTGCATCGCGTCCGCGCGAAATCGGCGGCCGCCAGGGGCCGGAGCCGACCCGCTACGGCGACTGGGAAAAGAATGGTCGTTGCATCGATTTCTGAGCGCGTCGCGGCGGGCTGAATCCGTCGTGCGAGTTCGAAAAGCGCGGCAACGCCGGATCGGAAACCCCGGTTGGCGTAAAGGATGGCGACCATGCCTCAAGCGGCAAGACCCAAGTCACCGCACCTCCAGATCTACCGTTGGCAGATCCAGATGGTGTCCTCGATTCTGCATCGCGCCGCCGGCATCGCGTTGGCCGCAGGGACGGTGCTCCTGGTCTGCCTGCTGGCGGCGCTCGCCGCGGGGCCTGAAGCCTACGCAAACGTGCAGAGCTGCTGCGCCTCGGTGTTCGGTCAGCTGCTGCTGCTCGGCTGGACCTGGTCGCTGGCGTATCACCTGCTCAACGGCTTGCGTCACCTGCTCGAAGACACCGGCGCCGGCTTCGAGATCAAGACCTTCGTCATGACCGGCTGGGTCGCCGTCGCCGGTTCGTTCGTGCTGACCGCGCTGGTCTGGGCCTGCGTCCTGCTGCAGCGGGGTGGCGCATGAGCGACAACGGAAAGCTCCGCACGCCGCTCAAGACCGTCCGCGGTCTCGGTTCCGCA
>CAMLLF010000033.1 GCA_946480705.1 uncultured Lysobacteraceae bacterium
GCGAGCGCCTCGTCGATCTCGCCGCCGACGAAACGCTGCCGGGTCACGCGCGCTATTACCTGCGCCGCTACGGCCGCTGGGTCGCGCTCGGCCTGATCATTGGCGGCGGCATCGCCGGCACGTACTGGATGCGGCGCGTGCCGCCCGCGCCGGCACCCACGCCGCCGCCGGCCGCGCAGACGCCGCAACCGCCGCCGGCCGACGCCGCGGCCGAACTCGGCGCAAAGCTCGGCGCAGTCGACGGCGCCGACCTCATGGCCTGGACGCAACTCCTGGCGCGCTGGCAGGTCAGTTCGAAGGACGTCGGCGTGGCCGAAGCCGCACGCTGCCAGGCGCACGTATTCCCGGGCTTCGACTGCCTGCGCGGACAGGCGACGCTCGACCAGTTGCTGCGGTTCGACCGACCGCTGCTGCTGGAACTCGACTACAACGGCAAGCGCGGCCTCGCCCTGCTGCGCGGCGTGGCCGGCGAGGCCGTTAGGCTAGACTTCGCCGGCGTCGGCTACCGGCTGACGCGCAGCGAACTGCAGCGTCTCTGGAAAGGCGGCTTCGCCGTGACTTGGCGCGTGCCGGCCGACACGCCGGTGCCGCTGCGCGTCGGCGACGCGGGCAACGGCGTCGGCTGGGTCAAGCAGCAGCTCGCGCGACTGGACGGTCAGGCAGAAGCCGGCCTCGGCCCGGCGTTCTTCGACACGGCGCTCGAGGAGCGCGTGCGCAAGCTGCAGTCGGCCTACGGGTTGACCGCCGACGGCATCGTCGGGCAGGAAACGCTGTTCGCGCTGTCCTCGCTGGGGCCGGACGGTCCCCGGCTCGCGCGGACGGCCGATTGACCGCATTGATTGAATCTCTTTGAACGACGCACGTCGAACCGACACACGACCACGACACCGATGACGCCATGTCCCTGATCCATGAAGCGCTGAAGAAAGCGGAACAGCAGCGCCGCCTCGGCGAACCGCCGAGCCTCGGCACGCCGTTCGCACGCGCGCCGCGGCGTCGTTCGCTGCTGCCGTTTCTGGCCGTCGCCATCGTCGGCACGCTCGGCGCCGGCTGGTATCTGTCGCGGACCGGCACGCCCGACGAAGCTCCCGCCGCGGCGAAGACCGACAAACCCGCCACGGCGCCGGCCGAGCCGCGCGGCGCGGGCGCAGGCCCTGCCGCGACCGCATCGGCATCGGCCACCGGCGGCGCGCCGGCGAGCGCCGCGGCGGAGCGCCGCCCGGCCATGGGCGCGAACGCGGCCGCCAATCCGAACGTCGCCGCCGCGCTGCCGGCCGCACCGCGCGTGCAGAACCAGGCGCCGTCGCAACCCAATCCGCCGACCGTCCAGGACGTCGCCGAGCGCGAATCCGAACCGCATCCGCCCGGCGCCAATCCGCTGGCGCCCGGCGAAGCCGCGCCGCTCGCGCTCGGCACGCCGCCGCCGGAAACTTCGGTGAACGACCCCGAAGGGCTCGCCGCCAAGCAGGCGGTGAAGGAAAAAGAATTCGCGACGGCGCCGCGACCGGCCGCCGAACCGGGGCGCTCGCCGTTCATCAAGGA
Organism: uncultured Lysobacteraceae bacterium; assembly: GCA_946480705.1. The sequence continues at coordinate 1,543 of CAMLLF010000033.1, forward strand.
GCGCCCGCAGGCGCCGCCGTCGACGAAGCAGCGCGCCCAGCCCGACGCGGCGCGCGCAGGCTTCGTGCCGCCCGACCAGAAAGCGCCGCCGCCCAAGCCGCCGGTTGCCGACGCGCCGCCGTCGAAGCCGCCGGTGGCCGCGGCAGCGGCTCCCGCACCGGCAACCGGTGCCGCTGCGCCGCCGGCCGCGCCCGCGCTCGAACAATTGCCGGCCTACTGGCAACTGCCGTACAACGTGCGCAAGGAACTGCCCGAACTGAAGCTGTCGATGCACGTCTACAGCGCGACGCCGGCCCAGCGGTTCGTCGTGCTCAACGGCAATCGCCAGGTCGAGGGCGACGAGCTCGGCGGCGACGTGCGCGTCACCGAGATCCGCACCGACGGCGTCGTCCTGACCTACCACGGCCAACGCTTCCTCGTGCCGCGCGGCGGTTCCTGATCCGAGTTCCGCGCCGTCGGCGCGGATCGACGCCAGCGAGGATTGCGTGGTCTTCATCCAGGTCGAATCGCGGCGCCGCCCCGGCCCTCCGTGGGCCACCATCAGCATCGTCGCGCTGAGCGTGCTCGCGTTCTTCTGGCTCGCGGCGACCAGCGGCGACGAGCGCCTCGCGCTGCTCGCGCGCTGGGGCACGGTGCCGGCGCAGCTGTTCGACACGAGCGCGCCGCTGCTGCGCCAGCTCGTCGAACTGCGCGGGCTGCGCCTGTTCAGCGCGCTGTTCGTGCATGCGAACTGGCTGCACCTGACCGGCAATCTGCTGTTCCTGATGATCTTCGGCCTCGCGGCCGAACGCCTGCTCGGTTCGCGCCGATTCCTGACCCTGTACCTCGTCGGCGGCGCGGTCGCGAACCTCGTCGGCGCGCTGACCGTGTCCAGCGCGTTCACGCCGATCGTCGGATCGAGTGGCGCAGTGTCCGCGGTCGTCGGCGCCTATCTCGCGCTGTTCCCGCGCTCGCGGCTCGGCCTGGTGCTGCCGCTCGGCCTGTTCCTCGAATTCGTCAAGGTGCCGGCACCGGTGCTGATCGGCTTCTGGGTGCTGCTGCAGCTCCTGTTCACCTACGTCGGCCCGACCTTCGGCGCGGTGGTCTGGTGGACGCACATCGCGGGCTTTCTCGTCGGCGCGCTGATGGCGCTGATTTCGCGTCCGGCGATCGCGCGGCGGCTGCGCCAGTGACGATGCGACTCCTTCCTGCGATGCGACGATGAAAAAACTTTATAAAATTACGTTCTTGAACAACGGCAAGAGTTATGAACTCTACGCCGGCCACATCGGGTCGAGCCATCTCTGGGGCTTCACCGAGGTGTCGCAGATCGAGTTCGAGACGCGCGGCGAAGGCCTCGTCGTCGATCCGACCGAGGAGCGCCTGCGCGAAGAGTTCGAGCACACGCGCGTGCTGTATCTGCCGATGCACGCGGTCATCCGCATCGAGGAGGTCGAGCGGCGCACGCCGGCCACGATCCGCGACGCGGCCAGCGGCGAGAAGATCACGCCGTTTCCGTATCCGCCGGCGCGGCCGAAGTAGCCGGGCCGGCTCGCGCAGGTCTCAGCCCTTGGCCGGCGTCGCCGGCACCGGCTTGCGCAGCGCCATGGCCTTGAGCACGTGCACGGCCTCGTTGAGCGCGTAGTCGTCGAGCGGCGCCGCCTCGGTGCTCGCGCCGGGCTCGGGCTGCTCGTTCTCGCCCTTCAGATGATTCGGCAGGTCGCGCTCGCTCGTGATCAGCGACGGCGGCGCGTCGCGCACGCTGAGCTTGAGGTCGCGCAGCTCGATGTCGGGCACGATGCCGGTGGCCTGGATCGAAACGCCGCTCGGCGTGTAGTAGCGCGCCGTCGTCAGCTTGACCGCGTGGCCGTCCTCGAGCGGCAGCACGGTCTGCACCGAGCCCTTGCCGAAGGTCTTCTGGCCGAGGATCAGGCCGCGGTGGTTGTCCTTGAGCGCGCCGGCGACGATTTCCGCGGCCGAGGCGGTGCCGCGATCGACGAGGATCGCGAGCGGCGCGCCGCCGGTCAGGTCGCCGGTCGTCGCGCTGAAACTGAGGTCGGTGTCGTGCAGGCGCCCGCGCGTCGTCACGATCGTGCCGCTCTCGAGGAACACGTCGCTGATCTCGACGGCCGCGGTCAGAAGGCCGCCGGGATTGCTGCGCAGGTCGAGCACGACGCCGCGCAACGGCGCGTCCTTGCCGCGGAGCTTGGCGAACTTGCGCTTGAGCTCGGCGCCGGTCTCTTCCTGGAACTGCGTGACGCGCAGATAGGCGTAGCCCGGTTCGAGCCAGCGCGCGCGCACGCTGGCGACTTTGATCTTCTCGCGCTTGAGCGTGATGTCGACCGGCACCGACTCGCCTTCGTGCAGCACGGTCAGCACGACGCTGCTGCCGGGATTGCCGCGCAGCAGCTCGACCGATTCGTTGACGTTTTCCGAGGAGACGGTCTTGCCGTCGATGCGCGTGATGATGTCGCCGGGCTTGATGCCGCCGCGTTCGGCCGGCGTGTCGTCGATCGGCGCGACCACGCGCAGCACGCCGTCGATCGTCAGCACTTCGAGGCCGAGGCCGTCGTAGGCGCCGCTCGTGCCTTCGGTCAGGTCGCTCAAGCCCCGCGGATCGAGGTATTCGCTGTGCGGGTCGAGTCCCGAGAGCAGGCCCTTGATCGCCGCTTCCATCATGCGCTTGTCGCCGACGTCGTCGACGTAGGCCTGCTTCACCAAGTTGTAGACGGCCGTGAACGTGCGCACATCGTCGATGCTGACACCGGCCTTGGCCGCAGCGGCCTCGGCGGTTTCGGGCGCGGCCGGCGCGTCGGCCTGCGCGGCGAACGCGAACGAAGTCAATGCAAGAAACAACAGCGGGCGGGACGGCATGGGACGACTCCAGCGAACGTTCGATGACTATACCGCGGCGGCGGCGCGGGCTCTGACCGGCGCTGAGGGCAGAAGTGCCGCCGCACGCGGCGCTATCAAGGGCAAAAGGCCGGCGTCGTCAGGGCGACGGCTTGAGCCAGCCGCGCGGATCCAGCGGCTTGCCGCGCGCGCGCAGCTCGAAGTAGAGCCCGGCATTCTTGCGACCGCCGCTGGAGCCGGCGGTCGCGATCGGCTCGCCGGCGTCGACCCAGTCGCCGACGTCCTTGAGCAGGGTTTCGTTGTAGCCGTACAGGCTCATGTAGCCGTCGCCATGATCGAGAATCAGAATCAGCCCGTAGCCCTTGAGCCAGTCGGCATAGGCGACGCGGCCGTGCGACACGGCGCGGATCTCGGCCCCCGTGTTCGCACCGACGACGATGCCCGAGATCGCACGGCCCGAGTCGTCGCTCGATCCGAAACCGACTGCGATCCTGCCCGCGAGCGGCCAGGGCAGCCGGCCGCGGCGCGCGGCGAACGGCTCGGCGGCCTGCAACTGCTTCGGAATATCGGCGAACACGTCGCGCAGGCGTTCGAGCAGATCGACGAGCGCGGCCTCGTCCTTGCCGAGCGCGGCAAGCCGCGCAGCCTGGTCGCGCAGGCTCGCATCGAGCGTGTCGATGACGCGCTCGCGCTCGGCACGCTCGCTGTCCAGGCGTGCGCCTTCGGCATTGCGCTCGTCGCGCGTCGCGGTAATCTGGGCGACCTGCGCTTCGATCGCGTGCTGCACCTTCGCGAGATCGGCGAGGTCGGCGAGCAATTCGCCGATGCGGTCGGTGCGCGCGCGCTGGAAATAGCGGTGATATGCGAGCACGCGCGAGGTCGTCGCGACTTCGTTCTGCTGCAGGATCAGCTTCAGCTCTTCATGCCGGCCCAGCGCATAGGCCGAGCGCAGCAAGGCGGCAAGCGCATCGCGCTGGGTCTTGAGCTTGTCCTCGAGTTCGCGCTTGCGGCCTTCGAGTGCGCCCAATGCATGCTGCTGCTCGACGAGACGTTCGTCGAGTGCGCGCAGTTCGCGCGCGATCGCGGCGATCCGCGTCTCGCGCTCGCGCAGCTCGACGGCGACGCCGCCTTTCTCGGTCTCGGTCGCCTTGCGCTGTTCGGCGAGTTCGCGGATCTGCGCGCGCGTCGCTTCGAGCTTCCGCTGCGCGTCGCGCTCCTCGGCACTCGGCTCAGCCGGCGCAGCGGCATCCTGCGCGCGGGCGGACGAGCAGACGGCGAGCGTCAGCGCCGCGACGAGCGCCGCCACGGCGAACCCGCATCGCGACGATCCGCGCACGCGCGTCCTCAGCCGGGAAACTGCAGCAGCGAGCGGCCGCTCATCTCGGCCGGCACGGGCAGGCCGAGCAGGCCGAGCACGGTCGGCGCGAGATCGCGCAGTGCGCCGCGCGTCATCGCGGGACGTCCCGGTCCGACGTAGACCAGCGGCACGGGCCCGACCGTGTGCTGCGTGTGCGGCTGGCCGTTCTCGTCGAGCATCTGTTCGAGGTTGCCGTGATCGGCGGTGATCAGCATCGCGCCGCCGGCGGCGCGGATCGCCGCATCGAGGCGACCGAGCGCGACGTCGACGGCTTCGACCGCGGCGATCGCCGCGTCGAGCATGCCGGTATGACCGACCATGTCCGGATTCGCGATGTTGCAGACGATGAAGTCGAAGCGTCCCGACGCGATCGCGGCGACGAGCTGGTCGGTCAGCTCGGGACAGCTCATCTCGGGTTTCAGGTCGTAGGTCGCGACCTTCGGACTGGGAATCAGCAGGCGTTCCTCGCCCTCGTACGGCGCTTCGCGGCCGCCCGAGAAAAAGAACGTCACGTGCGCGTATTTCTCGGTTTCGGCGATGCGCAGCTGGGTCTTGCCGAGCGCGGCGAGGTATTCGCCGAGCGTGTTCGCCATCGACTGGGGCCGATAGGCCACGGCGCTGACCGCGAGGCTCGCACTGTACTCGGTCAGCGTCACGAACGCCGACAACGCCGGCGAGCGGGCGCGCACGAAGCCGTCGAACGCCGCGTCGGTGAACACCTGGGTCAGCTGGCGCGCGCGATCGGCGCGGAAATTCATGAACACGACCGCGTCGCCGTCGGCGAACGCGGCGCCGCCGCCGATCACGGTCGGCCTGACGAACTCGTCGTTCTCGCCGCGCGCATAGGCCGACGCGAGCGCGCCGACGGCGCTCGCCGCATGAAACTCGGCCCTGGCGTCGGTCAGCGCGTCCCAGGCGAGCTGCACGCGGTCCCAGCGCTTGTCGCGGTCCATCGCGTAATAGCGGCCCGACACGGTCGCGACGAAGGCGCCCGGCGTCGCGGCGCATTTCGCTTCGAGCGCGCGCAGCGACGGCTCGGCGCTCTTGGGCGGCATGTCGCGGCCGTCGAGGAACGCGTGCACGGCGATGCGCGGCACGCCGCTGCGTGCCGCGAGATCGAGCATCGCGAAGATGTGGCTTTCGTGGCTGTGCACGCCGCCCGGCGACGTCAGGCCTAAGACGTGCAGCGTGCCGCTGCCGGCCCCGGCCGCCGCACAGGCCTGCAATAATGCCGCGTTGTTGAAAAATTCACCCGTGGAAATGTCGCTATCGATGCGGGTGAGGTCCTGGTAGACGACGCGGCCCGCGCCGATGTTCATGTGGCCGACTTCGGAATTGCCCATCTGGTCGTCGGGCAGGCCGACGTGGAGGCCGTGCGTGTCGACGAGATCGTGCGGGCAGGTGTCCAGCAGGCGGCGCCAGTTCGGGCACTTCGCCAGCGCGATCGCGTTGTAGTCGGTTTCGACGCGATGGCCCCAGCCATCGAGGATCAGCAGCAGGACGGGCTTCGGTGCGGTCACGGCGGAAACGGCGGCAGGAGCGGAACGCGCATGGTAGCGGAATCGCCGGACCGGGGCCGCCGCCGGCCATGACCAACGGCAGGGGTCGCGCATCGGGCTGCAACCCTTTTCGAAAACGCCGCATCGAAATCCCTGCCAGCGCGGAACGCCGTTTTCCGCGAGCGCCGGCGCCGCAGCGGCGGCCGGCTTCACTTTCCAGGAGTCGTTTCATGACCATGCGCACGCTCGCTTTCGCCCTCAGCATCGCTCTTTCGGCCGGCGCCGCCTTCGCCGGCAGCACCGGACCGGACATCGACAAGGTCAACGGCTCGATCCGCGTCGACGAAGGCCAGCTCGCCGGCGATCTCGAAACGGTCAACGGCTCGATCCATCTGGCCAACCACGCCAAGGCCGATTCGGCCGACACCGTGAACGGCTCGATCGAACTCGGCGACGACACCGAGATCGATTCGGCCGAGACCGTCAACGGCGCGGTATCGCTGGGCCAGCGCGCCCGCATCCGCCACGACCTCGAGTCGGTCAACGGCGCCATCACGCTCGAACGCGGCGCCGATGTCGGCGGCAAGGTGTCCAACGTGAACGGCCGCATCCGCACCGAATCGGCGCGCATCGGCGGCGACATCGAGACCGTCGCGGGCGACATCGAGATCGGCGCCGACTCGCGCATCGAAGGCGGCATCCTCGTCGAGAAGCCCAGCGGCTGGTCCTGGGGCAAGCAGAAGAATCCGCGCGTCGTGATCGGACCGAACGCCGTCGTGCGCGGTCGTCTCGTGTTCCGCCGCGACGTCGATCTCTACGTCAGCACCAGCGCGAAGATCGGCGCGGTCGAAGGCGCGACCGCCAAATCCTTCAGCGGCGCGACACCGTAAACGCAGCGGCAGCGACGCGCGCCGTCGCTGCCGTCTTTCGTCGCGGGCATGACTTCCGGCCTGGCTGAGGCCGCGGCGCGCCACCTACACTCGGGCTTCTGTGTTCGACCGGAGGCCCCATGCGCCATGTATTCGTGATCGCGAGCGCCGCACTGACGCTCGCCGCCTGCTCCGAAGCTCCACCGCCCGCCGCGCCGACAGCCGCGACGGCCGCACCGAAGACCTATGCGTCCACGTTCGCCGGCAGCGGCGCCGATTTCGCCGACCGCCTGAAGAAACTGTCCTCCGACGAATTCGAAGGCCGCGAACCCGGCACGCTCGGCGAGCGCCTGACCACGGCCTACATCAAGGACCAGTTCGAGCGCGCGGGGCTCAAGCCCGGCAACAACGGCTCATGGTTCCAGTCGGTGCCGACCGTCGAGATCGCGCTGCAGAACACCGACGTGACGCTCGACATCGCCGTCGGCGGCGGCAAGGAATCCTTCGCGTACAAGACCGACATGGTCGTCGGCAACCTGTCGGCCAAGCCCGACGTCGCGATCAAGGACTCCGAACTCGTGTTCGTCGGCTACGGCGTGAATGCGCCGGAACAGGACTGGAACGATTACGCCGGCCTCGACGTGAAAGGCAAGACCGTCGTCGTGCTCGTCAACGATCCGGGCTTCGGCAACAACGACGCGGCGCTGTTCAAGGGCCGCGCCATGACCTACTACGGCCGCTGGACGTACAAGTTCGAGGAAGCCGCACGCCAGGGCGCCGCCGCAGCGCTGATCGTGCATGAAACCGAAGGCGCGGGTTACGGCTGGGGCGTCGTCGAGAACAGCTGGAGCGGACCGCAGTTCGATCTTCCGGCGAGCGAGGATCCCGCACCGCGCCTGGATGCCGCGGGCTGGATCACGAAGGCCTCGGCCGAGCGCCTGTTCGCGAAAGCCGGTCTCGATTTCGCCGCGCTGCGAAAGAGCGCGGACGTGCGCGGCTTCAAGCCGCAGGCATTGCCGGCCAAGCTCACGACGACGCTGAAGAGCACGATCAAGAGCGGCAGTTCCGACAACGTCGTCGCGATGCTGCCGGGCGCGGGCAAGCCCGACGAAGCCATCGTCTACAGCGCGCACTGGGACCATCTCGGCAAGGACCCGACGCGCAGCGGCGACCAGATCTTCAACGGCGCGGTCGACAACGCGACCGGCGTGGCCGGCCTCATCGTCATCGCCGAGGCATTCGCCAAGCAGAATCCGCCGCCCGCGCGCAGCGTCGTGTTCGCCGCGGTCACGCTCGAGGAATCGGGCCTGCTCGGATCGCGCTACTACGCCGCGCATCCGCCGATCCCGATGGACAAGACCGTCGCCAACATCAACATGGATGCGCTGTATCTCGCGCCGACCGCGCGCAACATGGCCGTCGTCGGCTTCGGCCAGTCCGAACTCGATGCGTATCTGAAGGACGCGACCGCGTCGCAGGGCCGCGTGATCACCGCCGAGGAATCGCCGGAGAAGGGCCATTTCTTCCGCTCCGATCATTTCAACTTCGCGCGCAAGGGCGTGCCCGCGCTGTATGCGAAGGGCGGCACCGATCTGTTTGAAGGCGGCCAGGAAGCCGGCCGCGCCGCGTTCGACGACTACGGCAAGAACCGCTACCACCAGGTCGCCGACGAGTTCAAGGAGAGCATGCCGATCGCCGGCGCCGTCGCCGATCTCGAAGCGCTGTACAAGGTCGGCAGCAAGCTCGCCGGCGAATCGACGTGGCCGCAATGGGCCGCCGACAGCGAGTTCAAGGCGGCGCGCGACGCGTCGAAGAAATAGACCGGCAATCACGCAGGTTGCGGTGAGCCGCAGGCGAACCGCAACCTGCGTGCAACGTGCAGTACGGGCGCACTGCTTGCACCCTGATGCGCACGACGGCACGATGCGGCGTCTTTCCGCACGCCGCCGCCATGCCCGCCCTGCTGATCGTCTCGATCCTGCTGCAATTCGTCTGTCTCGTGCACATGGTGCGGTCGGGACGGCCGTACTGGTGGATCTGGGTGATCATGATCGGCTCCTACCTCGGCGTGGCGGTCTACTTTTTCACGCAGATCCTGCCGGACCTGCGCCACGACCCGGCGAGCCGTCGCCTCGTACGCAATGTGCGCGACCGCATCGATCCGGAGCATCAGCGCCGGCGCATCGCGCAGCAGCTCGACATCGCCGACACCGTCGAGAATCGCCGCCGGCTCGCCGAGGAATCGCTGCGGCTCGGCGACTACACGAACGCGGCCGAGCTGTATCGCTCGGTGCTCAAGGGCATGTACGCGACCGACCCGCTGTTCCTGCTCGGACTCGCGCAGGCGCAGGCCGGACTCGGGCAGTACGGCGATGCGCGCAACACGCTCGATACCTTGATCCGCGCGAATCCGGACTTCCGCTCGGCCGACGGGCATTTCCTCTACGCGCGCTGCCTCGAAGCCCTCGGCGAGAGCGAGCGCGCGCTCGAGGAATATGCGGCGCTGTCGACGAGCTATCCCGGCGAGGAACCGCGCCTGCGCTACGGCCGTCTGCTGAAGACGCTGCAGCGCGACGCCGACGCGCGCCGCGTGTTCGAGGACATGCTCCGTCGCGCGAAGGCCGCGCCGAAGTACTACCGGCGCAAGGAGCAGGCGCATCTGGATGCGGCGCAGCAGGAGCTGGCGTCGCTGACCTCGTAGGGCGCGATAAGCGCGGCGCATTCGCCGAATCGCTCCGAAGCCGGTCCAGTCCAGCAGGGCGAGCAAAGAAGCGAAGCAAAGGCCTCCGACAAGCGAGAATTCGGCTTTGGCTCTTTCGCTTCGGCCTAGCCGTTGGCGCAATACCCCTCGGTTGTTGCGCCGTACGATCCGCCTAGCCCTTTTGGCCCAGGGCACCCCGCGTTGCGGCGCCTAGAATCGCGCGAGATTCTTGCCGCCAGGACTTGCCGATGCCGATGCTCGTTTCCGCCGCCCTGCTTGCCGCCGCTGCGGCGGCGCCCGACGCTGGCGCCAGCCGCGTGCTGCGTTTTCCCGACGTCTGCGGCGATTCCGTCGCATTCGTCCAGGCCGGCGACGTCTATCGTGTCGGCGCCGGCGGCGGCACCGCGCAGCGGCTGACCTCGCACCTGGGCAACGAGCTCTATCCGAAATTCTCGCCCGACTGCCGCTGGATCGCGTTTTCGGGCGAATACGACGGCACGCGCCAGGTCTACGTGATTCCGGCCGACGGCGGCACGCCGCGCCAGCTGACCTGGTACAGCGACATCGGCAGCATGCCGCCGCGCGGGGGCACCGACTATCGCGTGCTCGACTGGAGCCCCGACGGCAAGTCCGTGCTGTTCCGCGCGAACCGCGTGCCCTACGACGAGCGCGGCGGACGGCTGTATCAGGTGCCGGCCGACGGCGGGCTCGAAACGCCGCTGGCCATGCCCGAGAGCGGCGGCGGCATGTTTTCGCCGGACGGCAAGTCGGTCGTGTACACGCCGATCGACCGCGATTTCCGCAGCTGGAAGCGCTATCGCGGCGGACGCGCGCAGGACGTCTGGACCTACGATCTCGCGCGCAACACGTCGGTGCGCCTGACCGACAACCGCGCAACCGATCATCAACCGATGTGGGTCGGCGACACCGTCTACTTCGTGTCCGATCGCGGCCACACGCTGAACCTCTGGTCGGTGCCGGCCGGCGGCGGCGATGCGCGCCAGCTCACGCGTTTCGACGACTTCGACGTGCTGTGGCCGAGCGCCGGCAAGGACGCGATCGTGTTCGAGCAGGGCGGCTGGATCTGGCGCTTCGACCCGGCCACGGCGAAGGCGGCGAAGCTCGACATCCGCGTCGCCGGCGATCAGCCGCAGGCGCTGCCGGCCTGGAAGAAGGTCGCGCCGCAGATCGAATCGTTCGACCTCTCGCCGCAGGGCGAACGCGCCGTGTTCGGCGCGCGCGGCGAACTGTTCAGCGTGCCGGCGAAGAACGGCGAGATCCGCAATCTCAGCCGGACGCCGGCCGCGCGCGAGATCTCGGCGACCTGGTCGCCCGACGGCAAGCGCATCGCCTATCTGTCCGACGCAACCGGCGAATATGAACTCTACGTGCGCGACCAGAACGGCAGCGGCGAGCCGCAGCGCGTGACGCGCGACGGCGGCACCTGGCGCTTTCCGCCGCTGTGGTCGCCGGATTCGCGCAAGCTCGCCTATGCCGACAAGCGCCAGCGCCTGCGCATCGTCGACATCGGCAGTGGCACCACGCGCGAAGTCGATCAGAGCCAGTTCGACGACATCACCGATTACGCCTGGGCGCCGGATTCGAATCTGCTGGCCTACACCAAGACCAACGGCGCGGGGCTCACGCAGATCTGGCTGTACTCGCTGTCCGACGCACGCACCGGCGCGGTGACCGAAGCGACGAGCAGCGCGTTCAATCCGGCGTTCGATCCGAAAGGCCGCTGGCTCTATTTCCTGTCCAACCGCGACTACAACCTGACCTTCAGCGCGTTTGAACAAAATTATCTGTATACAAACGCGACCCGTCCGTACGCGGTCACGCTCGCGACGACGAGCCCGACGGTCTGGTACAGCCACGGCAGGTAGTTGGCGGCGAAGA
>CAMLLF010000034.1 GCA_946480705.1 uncultured Lysobacteraceae bacterium
GCGTCAGCCTGATCCTGCACCGCATCGGCGAGCTGAGCCCCGAGGGCCACATCGTCATGATCGACCCGCACGGCGAATATTCGGCGGCGTTCAAGGACTGCGGCGAGCTGTTCAACGTCGACAATTTGCAGCTGCCCTACTGGCTGATGAACTTCGAGGAACATTGCGAAGTCTTCCTGACGAGCCATGACGACGAGCGGCAGCGCGACGCCCATGAGCGGGCCGCCGAGCACGAGCCGCGCCGCGTCGGGCGCATAGCCGCCGGCCGCCTCGATCAGCGCCGACACCGGAGTGCCGATGCGCACCTCGAAAACGCCGGCGCCCGCGACGCCGCGACCGGCCACGCTGACGAGCCGCGCGGTCACGGCCTCGCCGGCCGCGACCGCGCGCCACGCGGCTGCGGCCGTGGCAACGTTCTGCACGGCGATGCCGATGTCGACCGGCCAGCGCCCGGCCGGCACTTCGCGCGCGCAGAGCACTTCGACGAGCTGCCGCTCGCCGCCCTGCGGGTAGACGGTCGGAACCCGTGCGAGCGTGATCTGCGGATGACCGGCGAGGGCGGCCTGCACGGCCGCGGCGGCTTCGTGCATGCGGTCCTCGAGCGCGATGACCGCACGCGACGCGCCGGCGATGCGCGCAAGCACCGCGGTACCGGCGACGACGTCGGCCGCGTACGCGCGCAGCAGCGCCTCGTCGCAGCCGATGTAGGGCTCGCACTCCGCGCCGTTGACGATCAGCAGTTCGACCGGAGCCGCGAGTTTCTGCGCGGCCGGAAATCCGGCGCCGCCGAGTCCGATCACGCCGGCCTCGGCCAGCCGGCGGCGCAGAACGGCCGGGTCGGCCTGCTGTCCGTCGAGCGGCGGCAGTTGCACCGCTTCATCGCTGCCGTCGGGTTCGAGCACGAGGTGAGGCGCGCTCCGGGCATCTCGCGTCGCGGTCGCGCGCTCCTCGATCGCGACGACGAGCCCGGCGGCCGGCGCCGGCAGCACGGTCGCGAGCGCGTCCGCCGCGTGAGCCAGCGGCTCGCCGCGGCGCACGCGCCGGCCCGGCGCGACGTGCGCGAACAGGGCGCCTCCGGCGTCGTCCACGAGCGGCAGATAAAGCCTCGCGGGTAGCGGACACGGACGTATCGCGGTCGGAACGTGCGTGCGCGGCAGCGCGGCCGGCGCGAGGCCGCCGTGAATGCGGTGCAATGACATGCCCGGATTGTAGGCGGCATCGCGGCGGCGGGGCACGGGTTGCGGCCTTGAAGCCGGCGGGCCCAGCCTCCACGCCTTGCGGTGCGCGGGGTCGGGCCACATGGCATACTGCGCGACTTTGCAAGGCCGGGCAGATCGGCGTCCGGCTCCAACCAGCGAGAACACCATGGACTTTCTGATTTCGACGGCGCAGGCCCAGGCCGCGCCGGGTGCGCCGCCCGCGGGCGGCGGCATGAGCTCCATCTTCATGATGATCGCCATGTTCGCGATCTTCTATTTCATGCTGATCCGTCCGCAGATGAAGCGCGCCAAGGAACAGCGTTCCATGATCGCGGCGCTCGCCAAGGGCGACGAGGTCGCGACGACGACCGGCATGCTCGGAACGATCACCGAGATCAGCGAGTCCTACGTCAGCGTCGAGATCGCGCCGAACGTCGTGGTCAAGCTGCAGAAGCAGGCCATCACGGCCGTGCTGCCCAAGGGCACGCTGAAGTCCGCTTGACCCTCGCTGCGCCGGTGATCCCGGCGCAGTTCGTTTTCCGATTGTCGATACGTGCGCGGCCGGGGGGCCGCCACGCCGGATCAACCTGGGATTCATGGCATGAACGAGTTTCCCCGCTGGAAATACGCGCTGGTTGTCGTGGCGCTGCTGTTCGGATTCCTTTACGCGCTGCCGAACCTGTTCCCGAAGGAACCGGCCGTGCAGATCTCGGCCAATCGCGACCACACGGTCGATGTTGCGCTGAAGGAAAAGGCGCAAGGCATCCTTGAAGCGCAGAAGATCGCGTTCAAGTCGATCGAGCTCGACGGCGACCGTCTGCTCGTGCGCCTCAACAGCGGCAGTGATCAGGATGTTGCCGGCGCGGCGCTGCGTGAAGGTCTGGGACAGGGCTATACGACGGCGCTGAATCTCGCCTCGACCGTGCCGCACTGGCTGCTCGCGATCCGCGCCGACAGCATGCCGCTGGGCCTCGACCTGCAAGGTGGCGTGCACTTCCTCATGGAAGTCGACCAGAAGGCCGTGCTGGAAAAGCGCGAAACCCAGTACGTCGAAGAGGTCAAATCGATCGCGCGCGACAAGAAGATTCCGGGCGTGACCGCGAATCGCACGCCGGCCGGCATCGCCGTTACGGCGCGCACCGCCGAGGCGCGCGACCAGCTCGCCGCGGAGATCGCGAAGGCCTCTCCGGAGCTGCAGATTGCCAACGGCAATACCACGGCCGACGCATTCTCGCTGAACCTCAAGATCAGCGAAGCCAAGCTCCGCGAGATCGCGACCGACACGATCCGCCAGAACGTCGGCACGCTGCGCAACCGCATCAGCGCGCTCGGCGAACCCGTCATCGCGCAGCAGGGCGATTCGCGCATCGTCATCGAACTGCCGGGCGTGCAGGACACGGCGCTCGCGAAGCGTCTGCTCGGCGCGACCGCGACGCTCGAATGGCATGCGCTCGACCAGTCCTCGACGAACGCCGCCGAAGTCGCCGCGGGCGCGGCATCCGCGCCGTCCGACGCGAAGCTCTACTACTACCGCAAGGACCGCCAGCCGTACCTGCTGAAGAAGAAGACCATCGTCACCGGCGACGATCTCGTGCATGCGGCCTCGATGCCCGACCCGACCAGCGGCACGCCTGCCGTGTCGATGAAGCTCAATGCGAAGGGCGGCCAGCGCATGCTCGACTTCACGCTGCAGAACGTCGGCAAGCCGATGGCCGTCGTCTACACCGAGCGCATTCCCGAGGTGAAGATCGTCGACGGCAAGGAAGTGCGTTCGAACCGCACCAAGGAAGAAATCATCAGCATCGCGACGATCCAGGGCGTGTTCGGCGCGCAGTTCCAGACCACGGGCCTGGACAGCATGAAGGAAGCCTCGGAACTCGCGCTGCTGCTCAAGGCCGGCTCGCTCGCCGCGCCGGTCGACATCGTCGAGGAACGCGTGATCGGCGCGAGCCTCGGCGCCGACAACATCCGCAAGGGCGTGCTCGCGGTGATTCTCGCCGTTGCACTCGTCGTGATCTTCGTCGGCATCTACTACAAGCTGTTCGGCCTTATCGCCGACGTCGGCCTGCTGCTGAATCTCGTGCTGCTCGTCGCGATCCTGTCGGTTTTCGGAGCGACGCTGACCCTGCCCGGCATCGCCGGCATCGTGCTGACACTCGGCATGGCGATCGACGCGAACGTGCTGATCTGCGAGCGCATCCGCGAGGAACTGCGCAACGGCTCGACGCCGATGGCCGCGATCAGCCGCGGCTACGACAAGGCCTGGGCGACGATTCTCGACGCGAACGTCACGCACCTGATTGCCGCGTTCGGCCTCATGGCCTTCGGCTCGGGTCCGATCAAGGGCTTCGCCATCACGCTCGCGATCGGCATCGTGACCTCGATGTTCACGTCGGTCATGGTCACGCACGTGCTCGTCGGCCTCATTTTCAGCGGCCGTCGCGTCAAGTCGCTGTCGGTCTGAACCAGGAAGTCGTCCCATGGAACTCTTCAAGTCCGAAACCAACGTCGACTTCATGGCCTGGCGCAAGCTGAGCCTGACCCTGTCGGCCGTCTTCTGCGTGCTCGCCGCGGCCATCATCTTCGTGCGCGGTCTCGACTACGGCCTCGATTTCGAGGGCGGCGCGATGATCGAAGTGAAATACCAGACGCCGGCAGAAATCGCCGACGTCCGCAGCGCGCTGGACGGCGCCGGCTTCGAAGGCGCAGTCGTGCAGAGTCTCGGCGTGCCGACCGACTACGCGATCCGCATCAAGCCGCACGTTGAAGATTCGAGCGATGCGTCGAAGGCAGCTGTCGAAAGCAAGGCTGCGACGGACAAGATCGCGACCGAAGTGCAGGCTGCACTCAGCAAGACGCGCACGGACGTCAAGGTCACGCGCAGCGACTTCGTCGGCCCGAGCGTCGGTGAGGAACTGCGCGAACAGGGCCTCGTCGCCGTGCTGTTCGTGATCCTCGGCATCATGGTCTACCTGTGGCTGCGCTTCGAATGGCGCTTCGCCGTCGCCGCGGTCGCCAGCGAAATCCACGACACGCTGATCACCGTCGGCATCTTCGCGCTGACCGCGCGCGAGTTCGACCTGCCGGCGCTGGCCGCCGTGCTGTCGGTCGTCGGCTACTCGATCAACGACAAGGTCGTCGTGTTCGACCGCGTGCGCGAAATCTTCCGTTCTTCGCGCAAGGGCGAGCCGTACGAAATCCTCAACCGCTCGATCAACTCGACCATGTCGCGCACGATCATGACCGGCCTGACGACGGGCCTCGCGGTCGGCACGCTGTACTTCGTCGGCGGTCCGGCGCTCGAGAACTTCGGCCTCATCATGCTGATCGGTATCTTCGTCGGCACGCTGTCGTCGATCTTCTTCGCGAACCCGATCCTGCTGTGGCTCGGCGTGTCCAAGCAGGACCTCATGCCGAAGACCAAGGAAGATCCGGAACTCGCGGCACGTCCGTAAGCGTCGCGTTGACTGTTCAAGCGAAACGGCCCGGGAAACCGGGCCGTTTCGTTTTGCGGACATGGGAGCCGCGAGGGATTGGCCCTCTTTAGCCCTCTCCTCCGAGCCAGCTCGGGGGTGAGGGGGGTGAGGGGAGAAACATCAGCGCGCGCGGCGCCAAGGGTCTCGCGATCGACGAGGCGAGCCGGTGAAGAACGCGCAAATGTTTCGCAGGACGCACGCTCGTTTCGGCGAGCGGCTTCCTGCGCGGTCTTCGCGCCGTCAGATCACTTCGGGATTACTGGCGCTGTATATCCGTACAGACGGAAATCGTGCTGCCCGGAACACGAAAACGATGCCGATTTCAACGAGCGAGGCGGGTGCCTGCTCGGGCGGTACTACCGCTACCGAGTTCTGCGGGTCGTACCGGACGATCGCTGCGGACGTATGTGTGTTGAGACGGTCGTGTCATCACGGTTGATCGGGAACACCCCCCCCCCGGGGGCGGACGCGAAGTGCCGCCGACGCCAGCAGGATTTCAAGCTGGCGTCGACCACGCCGTAGTCCAGCCAGTTCTTGTGGAGCTTCTTCGGCAAGCGCTTCGAGCGAGCGGCCAGTCGTCAATGGCGTCGTCGTCCGACGCTGCTGCCTGGCGATGTGCCGGCAACTCTAGAGAAGGATTCGCCATGTGGCCGAGCACTCGAACCCCGGCCGCGTCGCCATGGCGTTCGTTTCGAATCCCGTCGCCGGAGCATTCGCATGCGCTTCCTGTTCGCCCTCGTTCCGCTGCTGGTTTCGCCGTCGCTTCCCGCCGCCGACGGCTACGGCATGACTTTCGGCAACAACACGAACGCATCGACCGGCGACGGCGTCGTGTTCGTGACCTGCCACGGCCAGCCACGCACCGCGTCGGGCAGCTGCAACGCCTACACCGGCGACACGGCCTGCTCGACTCGCCTGCCGGTGCTTTGCCTCGACGTCGACGGGCGCGAACGTCCCGCGGGACTCCTCGTGCCGCCGCAGGGCGGCGGTGTCATGCCGGCGCCGTTCTATGCGGGTTGGGCGGCCGGCCGCGTTGCCGCGACGAAGCCGATCGCAGGCGTCGACCTGACCGGCCCCTCGGCCGCGGATGCGATCTGCCGCACGCAGTTCGGCAAGGGCTGGCGAATGGCCGAATTCCACGACGGCCTCATCGACGACGCCGGCAATCGCGGCGGCTGGGCGTGGTATGCCCACGGGACGCTCGACACGACGACGCGCTATTGGGTCTGGATCAACGACACCCAGGCCAATTGCTGGAACGGCACTGGGCAGCAGATCGAAGCGGCGCCGAGGGTTTCAGGCAGCGGCGGCGTCAAGCGGTCCACACAGAAGATCGCGCGCGACAGGGACGAATGAGTCATCAAGGAGCGCACCGCGCGGACGCCGCAACACCTGTTCGGGGGAACGGGAAGCGAGACTCAGGGCTCTAGCGAGGGGGGAGGGGGGCCAATGGTCCGCCTGCGTCCGCGCGA
The DNA here is from genome assembly GCA_946480705.1 of uncultured Lysobacteraceae bacterium. The sequence goes on from CAMLLF010000034.1 coordinate 6,148, forward strand.
TGCGTAGTCGTAGACGCGCGGGCGATGTATTTCCCCACTCCCGGATGCAGCGGCGAACGCTTTTACCCCGCCAGCAACTCCGGCGTCAGCGTCGGCTGGATCGTGCTGACGATGTTGAACGCGACCTTGTGGTTGCCGGCGACGAGGTTGCCGGATTCGGGTATGCCGTCGCGGCCGGCCATGTCGCAGTAGCGTCCGCCGGCCTCGCGGACGAGCAGGCAGCCGGCGGCCATGTCCCAGGGGCGCAGGCCCTCCTCCCAGAAGCCGTCGAAGCGGCCGCAGGCGACGTAGGCGAGATCGAGCGCGGCCGAGCCGGTGCGGCGGATGTCCTCGGCGCTGGCGAGCAGGGCCTGGGTCATTTCGATCTGCGGGGTGAGGTGGCGGCGCTGGCGGTACGGGAAGCCGGTCGACAAGAGTGCGCCGGGCAGGCCTTCGCGGGCGGTCACGCGGATACGGCGCTCGTTGAGAAAGGCGCCGTCGCCCTTGCTCGCGGTGAAAGTCTCGTTGCGCAGCGGGTCGTAGATCACGCCGTAGACGGGCTCGTTGCCGTCGAGCATCGCGATCGATACGCAGAAATGCGGGATGCCGCGCAGGAAGTTGTGCGTGCCGTCGAGCGGGTCGACGACCCAGGTCTGGCGCGACCTGCCCTGTTCGCCGGTTTCCTCGCCGATGAAGGCGTGGCCCGGATAGGCGCGCTTGAGATCGCGCATGATCAGCTGTTCGGCCATGCGATCGACTTCGGAGACGAAGTCCATGCGCTCTTTCTCGTGTACGGCCAGGCCTTCGACGCGACCCAGGTTGCGCACGATCAGATTGCCGGCGGCACGGGCGGCGCGGACCGCGACGTTGATGGCGGGTCTGGGCATGGAAACTCCGGATCGAATTGGCTTGACGAAAGAGCGTCGCCGGCGTCTGGGCCGGCGCGGGGCGCGAAGGGTAGCAGAACCGCGCGAGCTAGGGAAAACCGCGCCGGGACGGTGGGTGGCACGGCGCGGGCTGCCATTTCCGGCCGCTGGCGTGCGACGACGCTCGCCTTGTGCCCGGGCTTCCCTTACCGTTTCCGGTCTATGACCGACATTTCAGCTCTGGCCGCGCGCGTGCGCTTCGTGCTCGTGCGCACTTCCCAACCCGGCAACATCGGCGCGGCCGCGCGCGCGATCCGCACCATGGGATTCGCCCGCCTCGTGCTCGTCGCGCCGGCGCGGTTTCCCGATCCGGAGGCGACAGCCTTTGCGGCCGGTGCCGACGGCGTGCTCGCCGACGCCCTCGTCGTACCCGACCTGCGCAGCGCGATTGCCGACTGCGAAGCCGTGTTCGGCGCGACCGCACGGCAGCGCAACGTGGCGCTGAGGGAATACACGCCGCGCGAGGTCGCCGCGCCGGTACAGGCCGCCGTGCAGGCCGGCGGCGAAGTCGCCATCGTGTTCGGCAACGAGCGAACCGGCCTGGAGAACGACGAGCTCGCGTTGTGCCACGGCGCCGTGCACATTCCGACCGCGTCGGACTACAGCTCGTTGAATCTCGCCCAGGCCGTGCAGGTGCTCGCCTACGAGCTGCGCGTCGGCTTTCTCGGCAACCCGACGGCGCCGCCGCCGCATCGCACCGACCCGCCGGCGTCGGCCGGGCAGATGGAAGGATTCTTCGAGCACTTGTATACGACGCTGGATGATATCGATTTCCATAAAGGGCGATCGCCCGAGACCATCATGCTGCGGCTGCGAAAGCTGTTCCTGCGCGCCCAGCCCGACGAACGCGAGCTGCGCGTGCTGCGCGGCATTCTGTCCGATGCGCAGCGCATGGCGCGGATCGCGCGCGGCATCGACAAGTAGGTTGCGGCGAGCCGCAAGGCGAACCGCAACGTCGGGATGGTCGTCTGTGGCGAGCGTCGATCGAAGGCGAGAGGCGTCGCCCGACGGAGATCGTACGTATACGGGCCATTCGCGGCGTCGAGACCGTGGTGTCGCGGCTCGCCTTGCGGCGCGCCTCGACCTGCGCGTTTCTCCGGTTCAGCCGAAGAAATGCTTCACGAGCGCGACCATCGCGCTGCTCAGGCTGCCGACCATGACGGATGACGCGATCGTCGCGCCCCAGACCAGCGACAGCAGGCCGCCGTCGCGTTCGATCAGCGCGACGCCGAAGCCGAGGATCAAGAGGCCGAACGGATAGTTGGTGAACGGTATCGGCAGGGCGAGCAGGATGCCGAGCAGGATCAGCATCAGACCGCTGAAATGACTCCAGGGCTTGCGCGTGATCTGTTCGAGGCGCGGCCGGCAGACGCGTTCGAGCCGCGTGAACATCGGCGTCATGCGTGCGACGAAATGTTCGACGGAAGTTCGCGGAAAGCCGTGCTGGCGCGCGAATCGCGGCAGCCACGGACGCGGCATGCCCCAGAGCATCTGCGCGCCGATGATGACGAGCGAGGTGCCGCAGACGCCGCCGACGCCCATCGGGATCGGAATGAAGTTCGGCAGCGACAGCAGTACGACGAGGAAGCCGTAGGCGCGCGTTTCGAGCGGAGCGATGAATTGCTCGAGCGAAATCGTGTCGCCGGTGTTCTGGTCGAGAGCCTGCTGGAACAGCTCTGTGGTGCGCGGATCGTGCGGGCGGGTCATCCGTGATTCTCGTATGCCCGCTTACGGGGCCGCTTCCGGCGTGATGCGGGCGATCAGCAGTTTGTCAATGCGCGGGCCGTCGAGGTCGACGACTTCGAAACGAAGGTCGCGCCAGCGGAACGATTCTCCCACCTGCGGGATGCGTCCGAACTGCGCCATGACCATGCCGGCTGCGGTGCGGAAATCGTGATCCTCCTCGTTCGGCAGCTGGCTCAGAGCCAGCAGTTCGCGCAGGTCGTCGGTATTCAGCGCGCCGTCGACGAGGTAGCTGCCGTCGTCGCGGCGCACGATCGGCGCGCCGTCGGTCTCGACGCTCGTACTGGCGGTCTTGCCGAGCACGGCGCCGAGCACGTCGTTGAGGCTGACGAGGCCTTCGATGTCGCCGTACTCGTCGACGACGAGCGCGACGGTCGCCTCGGCTTCGCGGAGTTCCTCCAGCAGCGCGAGCGCGCGCGCCGCGGAGGTCACGAACAATGGCTTGGTCAGCGTGCGGAACAGATCGATCGTGGGCGTGCCCAGCGAATCGAGCAGCGACTTCGTTTCCAGGATGCCGACCACGTCCTGCTCGTTGCCGTTGCGGTAGACCGGGTAGCGCGAATACGGCGTCGAGCGCATGACCGCGAGGTTCTCGGCCAGCGGCGCGGCGACGTCGAGCCAGGCGATGCGCGTGCGCGGCGTCATCAGGCTCGTGATCTGCCGGTCGCCCAGGCGCAGCACGCGGTTGACCATATTGTGCTCGTCGCTGTCGATGACGCCCTGTTCGGCGCTTTCGGCCACGAGCAGACGGATTTCTTCTTCGGTGACCGGATCGCGCGAGCCCTTGTCGAGGCGCAGCGCCTTCAGCAGCACGCGCGTGCTTAACGACAGCAGCCAGACGAACGGCGCGGCGACCGTCGCGAACAGGCGCATCGGCAGCGCGATCCAGGTCGCGAACCGTTCCGGCGCGACGAGCGCAAGGCGCTTGGGCAGCAGTTCGCCGACGATGATCGAGACATAGGTGATCGCACCCACGCTGACCGCGAGCCCGACGCCGTTGGCCAGCTCCAGCTCGACGCCGCGGCCCTGCAGGAACAACCCGATGCGTGCGCCGATCGCAGCTCCGCCGTAGACGCCGGTCAGGACGCTGATCAGCGTGATGCCGACCTGCACGGTCGACAGGAAGCGCTCGGGCGATTCGGTCAGACGCAGCGCGTTCTGCGCGCGCGCACTGCTCTCCGCCATCTGCTTGAGGCGCGACTTGCGCGCGGTCACGACGGACATCTCCGACAGCGCGAAGAAACCGTTGAGCAGAATCAGAAGCAGGACGACGAGTATCTCGGTCAGCATTGCGCAACGTGCGGTCCCAGGCAGGCCAGTGTAGCAGTCCCGCGTGACGAGCCCATGCAGCATCCCGGCCGCGGCGGACGTGCCTGCGGATAGACCACTGCTGTAACATGACTGTCATCCAAACGACATATTTTTGCCACGAAATTCGCGGCAAAGACGGGTGGTCGCGACAGTTTCTTCTTTACTTTCAATAAATTGGCGGTATCGGCCATGTTTTCATTACAGACCATCTTCGGCAAGGGCGACAAGTTCTACGGACTGCTCGAAGCCAGCGCGGGCGCTGCCCGGCGCAGCGCCTCGGCGCTGACCGAATTCCTGGCCCAGGGTGGCGGCGCGGCCAAATCGCTCGACGAATTCCGCCTCGCGCGGCAGCGCGAGAAGAAGCTTGCAGCCGAGATCAGCGAAGCACTCGTGAACACGTTCGTCACGGCGCTCGAACGCGAGGACATCGAAGCGCTGTCGGGCGCGCTCTACAAGATCCCGAAAGTCATCGAGAAATTCGCCGAACGCTATTCGCTGGTCGGCGACCGCCTCGGCGATGTCGATTTCGTCTCCCGCGCTCGCATGCTCGAGAAGGCCTGCGACGTGCTCGAGCAGATGGTCGGCCAGCTGCGCTCGATGAAGCTCGAGCCGATGAAAGAGCTCAACGACCAGCTGCAGGCGCTGGAGAACGAGGCCGACCGCCTGATTCTCGAACTGTTCCGCGACATGTATCGCAACGAGAACGATCCGGTGCGTTTCCTGCTGCGCAAGGATCTGTTCGAGATCCTGGAAAAAGCCATCGACCGCTGCCGCGACGCCGGCAACGTGGTCTACGCGATCGTGCTGAAGAACTCCTGAGGCGCGCGCCGTGGAACTGACTCTGGTCTTCAGCGTGATCGTGGTCGCGCTCGTGTTCGAGTACATCAACGGGTTTCACGACACGGCCAATTCGATCGCGACGGTCGTCGCGACGAAGGTGCTGAGTCCGGGCCAGGCCGTGATGCTGGCCGCCGGCATGAACCTGATCGGCGCACTCTGGGGCACGGCCGTGGCCAAGACCATCGCGTCGGGCCTCGTCGACACGGGCGTGGTCAATGTCACGTCGATGGTGCTGATCTGCGCGCTGTCGGGCGGCGTGATCTGGAACCTGATCACCTGGTGGTGGGGTTTGCCGTCGTCGTCGTCCCACGCGCTCGTCGGCGGTCTCTGCGGCGCGGCCTTCGCCGCGGCCGGCGACAACTGGAACGCCATCATCTGGAACGTTCCGGGTGGCGAGCACTGGTGGCAGGGCAAGGGCCTGCTGCCGAAGGTCGTCATTCCGATGGTCATCTCGCCGCTCGCGGGATTCATCCTCGGCATCCTGATCATGGGCGGGCTGTTCGCGCTGTTCTCGTTCCTGGCCGACCGCAAGGGCGTGCTGCAGAAGATCGGGCGCCCGCGCTTCGCGAACGCATTGTTCGGCAAGCTGCAAATCGTTTCGGCGAGCGCGATGGGCTGGGCCCACGGCTCCAACGACGCCCAGAAGACCATGGGAATCATTGCGCTCGCACTGGCCTCGGCCGGCGTCGCGGGGCAGCTCGACAACCTGCCCGAATGGCTGCGCTTCCTGCGCCTGGACGGCGATCCGAAGCAGCTCGAGATTCCGCTCTGGATCAAGGTGACGTGCGCGATCGTCATGGCGGCCGGCACCGCGGCCGGCGGCTGGCGCATCATCAAGACGCTGGGTCACAAGATGGTCAAGCTGCATCCGGTCCACGGCTTCGCCGCCGAGACCGCGTCGGCGACGATGATCCTGTCGGCCTCGAGTCTCGGCATTCCCGTGTCGACGACACACAACATCTCCGCCGCGATCATGGGCGTCGGCACCGCCAAGCGTCTCAACGCGATCAAATGGACCGTCGTGGAACGCATGATCTGGGCCTGGATCCTCACGCTGCCGATCGCGGCCGGACTGGCGTATGCGCTCGTGAAGCTCGCGCATGGTGTGGGGTTGCCTATCTAGCGGGATCGGAAATGGGGAACCGGGAATCGTCGGAAGCGAAAGCCCGTTCGCCGCGCCTTCGGGGCGCTCCATAGCTTTTCCGATTCCGGCTTCTCTACTCCCGATTCCCGGCGTGCTCGCGTGCAAACTCGGCGATTGCCGCCTGCCGTGCAACGCGTCCGTCGTCGAGCAGCACGACATCCTCGGCGAGCGCCTGCACTTCATCGGTCTGGTGGCTGACGAGCAATGTCGGCAGCGCGATCTCGTCGCGCAGGCGGCGCAGGTAGTCCAGCAACTGCGCGCGCGCTTCGCGGTGCAGGCCGACCAGCGGCTCGTCGAGCAGCAGTGCGCGCGGACGGCTCAGCAGCGCGCGGCCGATCGCGACGCGGCGCGCCTCGCCGCCGGACAAGGTCGCCGGCCAGCGCGCGAGCAGGTCGGTCAGGCCGAGCAGTTCGACGGCGGCGTCGAAGCCGACGACGGCGCGGCCGGATTTGCCGTGTTGTCCATAAAGCAAATTGTCGCGAACGCGAATATGCGGAAACAGCCGTCCGTCCTGGAACACGACGCCGAGGCCGCGCCGCGCCGCAGGCCTGTCGACGCCCTGCACGCTGTCGAACA
>CAMLLF010000035.1 GCA_946480705.1 uncultured Lysobacteraceae bacterium
GCCAACAACGCGGAGATCGACGTGATCTGGGGCAAATTCCAGCAAACGCTGGAACCTCTGCGCGCGGTGCTGAACAAGGCGCTGAACAAGAAGTGGGAGGAATGGGAGATTCCGCGCGAGGCCGACGCCAAATGGCCAGCGGACGCGAAGCAGGCACATGCCGACTGGTGGCAGCAGCGTATCGCGCGCCAGAAGGAGATCGACGCTTCGAACGGGCGTCTCACGGGGCGTGGCATGGCCAAGGCCGACTCCGAATACCTGTACGACAAGCCGTATGAGGACAAGAAGAAGGTCCGCGTCGCCGGCCCGTTCACCGTCGAGAGCCTGTCCCCGCATCGCGTGCTGGGTGTGGATGAGAATGACGAGCTGATCGACGGTGTCGCCGACGGAAAGGCCACCTACGACACCGAGCGCAATTTCGTCGCCATCATCCTCGACACGCTGAAGACTGCCGGCGTGCAGCAGGCGCACAAGGACGGCAAGATCGACTTCACGTCGCTCGCACCGTGGCCCGGTGATCTGGTGTGTGCGGAAGGTCGTTACATCGAAGGCCATACCGAGAAGCGCGCCGCGATCTTCATCGGCCCCGAGTTCGGCACCGTCGCGCGCCCCGATCTGGTCGATGCGGCCAAGGAAGCCGCAGAAGCCGGTTTCGATGTGCTGATCGCCTGCGCCTTCAACTACGACGCCCACGCCAGCGAGTTCGCCAAGCTCGGCCGCATCCCGGTGCTCAAGTCGCGCATGAATGCCGACCTGCACATGGCAGAGGACTTGAAGAACACCGGCAAGGGCAATCTCTTCGTGATCTTCGGCGAGCCCGATATCGAGATCCTCGACGCCGGCCCCGAGGGCGAACCCGGCCAGCTGCGCGTCAAGGTCAACGGCGTCGACGTCTTCCACCCCAACACCGGCGAAGTCCGCAGCGACGGCCCCGACGGCATCGCCTGCTGGTTCGTCGACACCGACTACAACGAAGAATCCTTCTTCGTACGCCACGCCTATTTCCTCGGCGCGAACGACCCCTACAAGGCACTGAAGACTACACTCAAGGCCGAAATCGACCTCGACGCGTGGGCCACCCTCAACAGCGACATTTCCCGCCCCTTCGACAAACCCAGCTCCGGCCGCATTGCCGTGAAGGTGATCAATCACCTGGGGGACGAGGTGATGAAGGTTTTCAAAGTGCCATGACCGACGCAGAATTCACTGAGCTGTTCGAGCGGCTACGGCCCCTCACGGATCAAAAGGTGATGGACCTCATCGCGCAGGCGGGTATCGACGTCCGGCCGTGGTCGTTCAAAGAGAATGGCTCCCCTGTCCGCAAGCCGAAAGCCAATCCAAACTACTGCTATGAGTGGGCCTTTGGCGGCGAGAATGAGCCGATCGCGTTATGCGTCTGGCACGAGCAGATGACGCGGCATGAGGCAGGAATTGCCTACGCTGGAAATCTCAGGGTTCGAGCTGCTGGCCTGGAGTCGATTGCCCTCGATCGCCGAAACTCGACAGCTACAAGATCCAGAGCAAAGGATCAGGCCAAACGATGCGACGGATTCGATCGGCGTGTGCAGTTGGCAATTCGGCGATCGAAGCCCGTTCGCGTTATTGTGCTCGTCGGTGATCGGGCCGATGAGCTCGGGCACGACTCGTCCAGAGTTCGCTGCCGACAGCTGGACGCCGCGTCGTGGTTTGTGCGCTCCTATGATTTCGAGACTGGCGATTTCGTACTCGTGCGCGGTGCTATCGCCGCGGCGGGTGAATCAGAAGCGGCGGGTGGATCACATGCTGCGCGGACTCAATTTGATGAAGAAGTTTTCGTAGATCAGTTCTCGATGGCGGAGCAGCCCGATAGGCGTGAGAAGCTGGTCGGCGCCTACGTACGATCATCCGAGGTTCGGCGTCGGGTTCTCAAGCGTGCTTCTGGACGTTGCGAGCTCTGTGGAAAGTCTGGCTTTGTCACTGTCGCCGGCCAGATATACCTGGAGACCCATCACGTCGAGCCGCTGGCTGAAGGAGGCGCCGATAATGAAATGAACGTGGTCGCGTTGTGCCCCGACGATCATAGAATGGCGCACTATGCGCAGGATGCGGCTCTGACCAAACGCAAGCTTTCTGACATCCTCGCGCAATTCGTGACGATCTCCCGAAGCTAAGGTTTTCGCGCATGGACTTCCGCATCGCCGATACCTTCACCGACAGCCTCGCTCGCCTTACGGGCGACGAGCAGAAGGCCGTCAAGACCACGGCCTTCGATCTGCAGCTCAACCCCGCCAATCCGGGCATGAGCTTCCACCGGCTCGACACTGCGCGGGACAGCAATTTCTGGTCGGTAAGAGTGAGTGCGGACATTCGGTTGATCGTGCACCGTTCGAATGGAAGCCTGTTGCTCTGCTACGTGGATCATCACGATCGGGCCTATCGCTGGGCTGAGCGCCGCAGGCTCGACGTTCACCCGAAGACGGGGGCGGCTCAGTTCGTCGAGATTCGCCAGCGTGTCGAAGAAGTCAGTCCCCCCAGGTACATCGACGCGACATCGTTGCCGGTGGCGGAGCCTGCGCTGTTTTCGTCAATGTCGGAGCAGCGCCTGCTTGGCTATGGCGTTCCGCAGGAGTGGATCGCCGACGTGCAGCGGGTGACGGAGGACTCGTTGCTCGACCTGGCCGACCATCTGCCCGCCGAGGCGGCCGAGGCTCTGCTTGAACTGGCGACTGGAGGAGAGCCCAGGTCGGTACTCGCTTTGGCACCGGTTGATCCGTTTGAACACCCGGACGCGCAGCGTCGGTTTCGCGTGGTCTCCAGTGTCGAAGAGCTCGAGCGGGCATTTTCTTCGCCGTGGGACAAATGGACAATATTCCTCCATCCTGAGCAGCGGCAGCTGGTGGAACGCGATTACGCCGGACCTGCGCGTGTGTCCGGGTCGGCGGGAACCGGCAAGACCATCGTGGCATTGCATCGCGCGGCGCATCTCGCGCGAAGCAATCCGGATGCACGGGTGCTGCTCGCCACGTTTTCCGGCAGCCTTGCCAATGCGTTGCGCACAAACCTGCGCCGGCTAGTCAGTGGGCAGCCGCGGCTCGCCGAGCGCATCGACGTGCGGGCAATGGACGCGGTAGGTCTTCATCTGTACGAGACGCAGATTGGTCCCGTACGCCTGCTTGCGCGCGATGATCTCAAGGCGCGGCTGACGCGAGCTGTCGCCAGTATTCCAGAGCTGCGCTTCAGCATCCCCTTTTTTCTGAACGAATGGGATCAGGTGGTCGACGCCTGCCAGATTTCGTCGTGGGACGAATACCGCGACGTGAAGCGGCTCGGGCGCAAGACGCGACTGTCCGACGCGCAGCGTCTTACGCTTTGGCGCATTTTCGAGACCGTGCAGGCTGGCATATCGGCCGACGGTGTCACAACGATGGCCGGCGTATTCACGCGATTGGCATCGGAGTTCGCGACGCGAACGCATCCGCCTTTCGAACACATCGTCGTCGACGAAGCACAGGACATTTCCATCGCACAACTGCGGTTTCTGGCATCGGTGAGCCGAGACCGACCCAACGCGTTGTTCTTCGCGGGTGATCTTGGACAACGCATCTTCCAGACGCCGTTTTCCTGGAAGGCGCTTGGCGTGGATGTGCGTGGTCGCTCGCGAACGCTGACGGTGAACTATCGGACCTCGCATCAGATCCGCGCATGCGCAGATCGGCTGCTCGGGGAATCGGTTGCTGACGTGGACGGTCTTGTGGAAGTCCGCAAAGGCACGGTGTCGGTGTTCAATGGTCCCAAGCCCGTCGTTGCGGGGCAGGCATCGGCCGACGCTGAGGCCGAGAGCGTCGCGAGCTGGCTCAGAGCTCGCGTCGAAGCTGGCGTTCAGCCTCATGAGATCGGGATCATCGTCCGGTCAGAAGCGGAACTCGCGCGCGCAGCCAAAGCGCTGTATCTGGCCGCCGTCCCCTTTATCGTGTTGGACGAACGAATGCAGTCGGCGGTCGGCAAAGCGTCGGCATGCACGATGCATCTGGCCAAAGGGCTGGAGTTCCGCGCCGTGGCGGTGATGGCTTGCGACGACGAGGTCGTTCCATCGCAAGTCCGGATCGAGCAAGTGACGGACGAAAGCGATCTCGCCGAGGTGTATGCCACTGAACGCCATCTCCTGTATGTCGCCTGCACTCGCGCTCGTGAGGACCTGCTGGTTACAGGCGTCGAGCCGACATCGGAATTTCTGGATGATCTGGTCACAGAGCTGTCACACGCGTCATAGCCTCGCGCCGAAACACTACATCGATCTGAGGGTGTGAGTGGTTCATTGCGCATGTGCACTGCAGCCTCGCATTGCAGGGCGACATGGATGAGCGCAGGAAAAAAACGGCCCGCGATAGCGGGCCGTTTCATTGCTGACGCACCTCTCCCGCTCAGCGAGCGATGTGCTTCGCCTTCGCCCCACGCAGATCGGTGCCGCGCCCGAATGAAGCGCCGCGCCATGCCGCGAACGCGGCGTTGAGCTCGGCGCTCGACACGGTGCTCGCGGCCACCGGTTGTGCGGGCGGGACCTGGATCGCGGGTGCGCCCTTCGCCTTCAGCACGTCGTTGACCGGCGGCAGGTCCTTCGCGACGAAGGCCTCGAAGCGCGCAGCGACTTCGCTCATCTCCTTCTGCAGTGCATCGACGGTAGCCAGGTGGTACGCGCCCGGCGCGCCGTCGTAGAACACGATCGCACCGTACACGCTGTCCAGCTTCTCGCGCAGGCGCTCTTCGCCGGTGATGGCGCCGCCTTCCTTCGTGGCGACGATCTCCTTGCGGATCGCGTCGGCCTTCTCGCCCAGTCCGGCCACCTTGCTGCGCGCGGGATCGCCTTCCGGCAGCTTCGCGCCGATGGCGGCCGCCTGGTCGCGGACGGCGTTGATGCGCGCCATCAGGCCCGTCATTTCGCCGAACATGCCGTGCACGCGCATCGCGGCGTCGAACTGGGCCCGGCGCTCGGCGACCGTCAGCTTCGTGCGTCGGTCCACCGAGACCTCGAGCGGCGCCTCGTAGACCTGCTTGTTCTTCGTCATGCGCACCGTGTAGGTGCCCGGCACCACGCGCGGGCCGATCGTGCCGAAGTTCGCGAGCTGCGCCGCGGGTGGCACGACGGGCGGCTTCATGCGCATCGACCACGTGATGCGGTTGAGGCCACGGCGCTTCGACGCGGGCAGCGTCTCGATCACCTTGCCGTCGGGATCGAGCACTTCGATCTTCAGATCGCCGAAGAGGTGGCGTGTGCGCTGGTAGTAGGTGATGACCGCGGCGTTCGACGGATTGTCGCCGACGAACTTCGCATCGCCCTCGACGCTGCCGCCGAAGCTGGTGATGCGCTGTTGCACCGGGCGTGCGGCGACGAAGGCCGCGTCCCGGGCGAGCAGGGTGTCGTCGATCGCGCGCAGCGGCGTGATGTCGTCGATGATCCAGATGCCGCGGCCGTGCGTGCCGATCACCAGGTCGGAATCGCGCGCCTGCACGGCCAGGTCGCGCACCGCGACGCTCGGGAAGTTGCCGCCCTTGAACTCGGCCCAGTGCGCGCCGCCGTCGGTGGAAATCCACAGGCCGAACTCGATGCCGACAAACAGGACATCCGGATCGACCGTGTCTTCTTTCAGGACGTGCGCGTAGCCGCGCAGGCCCTGTTCCTTGCCCGCGATCTTCTGCCAGCTGCGGCCGAAGTCGCGCGTGCGGTAGACATAGGGATCCATGTCGCCGAAGGTGTGGCGATCGAACGTCGCATACGCGGTGCCGGCGTCGTGCAGCGACGCTTCGACCATGCTGACCCACGCGTTCTTCGGCAGTCCCTTGATGTTGCCGACCATGTTGTTCCACGCCTTGCCGCCGTCGCGCGTGAGCTGCACGTTGCCGTCGTCCGTGCCGACCCAGATCACGCGGCCGTCTTTGGGCGACTCGCTGATGGAGTAGATCGTCGTGTGCATCTCGGCCGCGGAGTTGTCGACCGTGATGCCGCCCGACTCCTCCTGCTTCTGCTTGTTCGGGTCGTTGGTCGTGAGGTCGGGCGAGATGCGCTCCCAGTTCTGGCCCTGGTCGCGCGAACGGAACAGGAACTGCGCGCCGTAGTAGATCGTGCCCTTCTCGTTCGGCGAGAGCTCGATCGGCGTGTTCCAGTTGTAACGCAGCTTCTCCTTGAAGCCGGCGGTCGGCGCGATGAAGCGGGCCTGCTTCGTGTGACGGTTGACGCGCCCGAGGAAACCGCCCTGGGCTTCCGCGTAGAGGTAGTCCGGATCCGCCGGATCGGGGAACACCCAGAAACCGTCGCCGAAGAACACCGACTCCCAGCGCGCATTCGTGATGCCGCCCGGATTCGCCGAATCGCCCACCCACGAGCCGTTGTCCTGCAGGCCGCCGTAGACCTGATACGGATCCTGGTCATCGGCGCTCACGTGGTAGAACTGCGAGATCGGCAGGTTGTCGCCCTTCCACCAGCGATTGCCGCCGTCGTAGCTCAGGAACAGGCCGCCGTCGTCGCCGCCGATCACGTGGTTGGTGTTGTCGGGGTTGATCCAGAGGTCGTGCCAGTCGCCGTGCGCCCCACCGCCCGTGGACGAGAAGCTCTTGCCGCCATCGAGCGAGACGATCAGCGGCAGGTTCGGCTTGAAGATCTTGTCGGGATTCTTCGGGTCGACGATCAGGCGCGAGAAGTAGAACGGCCGCCAGACCATCGACTGGCTGCGGTCACCCTCGGTCCAGGTGCGGCCGCCGTCGTCGGAACGGAACAGCGCGCTGCGCACGCCTTCGATCACGGCATACACGCGCTTCGGGTCGCTCGGCGCGATCGTCACGCCGATGCGGCCCCAGGGCTTGGCCGGCAGGCCGTTTTCCTTGCCGGGCTCGATCGACGTGAACGACGTGCCGCCGTCGCGCGTCTCGAACAGGCCCGAGCCGGACACGGCTTCCGGGCCTTCGCCGCCGGAGCGGAACGTCCAGCCCTTGCGGCGGAAATCCCAGAGCGAGACGAACATCCGATCCGGGTCCTTCGCGTCCATGCTGATGTCGGCGCAGCCGGTCGAGGCGTTCGGCCCCTTGAGCGCGAGCGTCCAGTTGCGGCCACCATCGTGCGTGACATACAGGCCGCGCGCCGTGGAGTCGCTCCACAGCTTGCCGGGCACGCACGCATAGACGGTGTCGGTGCGCTGCGGGTGCACGAGAATGCGCGAGATGCGTTCTGATTCGGGCAACCCCAGGTACGTCCAGGTATCGCCGCCATCGGTCGACTTGTAGATGCCGTTGCCGACCGAAACGCTGTTGCGCGTCCACGATTCGCCGGTGCCCACCCACACGACCTGCGGGTTTTTCGGATCGATCGTGACGGCGCCGATGGACTGCACGGGCTGCTTGTCGAACACCGGCTTGAACGTCGTGCCGCCGTCGGTCGACTTCCAGACGCCGCCGCTCGCCGCGCCGACGTAGAGCAGCGTCTTGCCGTCGACGACGCGCGCGTCGAGCGCCGAGATGCGGCCGCTCATCGTCGCGGAGCCGATGTTGCGCGCGCCGAGGCCGGAGATCGTGCCGGCGTCGTAGCGCGCCGCTGCGGCGTCCTGCGCGGCGGCCGGAATCGAAAAGGCCGCGAGTGCGAGCGCCACGGCGAGGTTGTTTTTCGTGCGCATGGTCATCGCCTCCTCACTTCGACGCCGCGGGGGAGGCCGGGAACGCGAACTTCGCGTCGTCGACCGGGACGTTCACCTCGATCTTCTCGAGCGTGATCTTCTGTTGCTTCGGCGCGCCCTTCGGCCCGCTCTCGATCGAGAACGGCATAAAGACGCCGGCCACTTTCTCGTAGTTGCCGAGGTCGCTCTCGAACTCCTGTTCGCTGCCGCGCACCTTGCGCTGCGTCACCGTGCGGATCTCCAGGAAGTAGTCAGGATCGAAGTAGAAGTACTTCACGTCCCCGTCCTTCTCGCTCACCTTGAGCTTGTGCGCCGCCGTGCCGTCGACGTCCTCGGTACCGAGGTATTCGATCGTGCTGCCCTTCGCCCGCCAGTCGACGAGCGGGCCGTCGATGTCGGCGTCGTCGATCAGTCCCTTGCTGTCGTCGGCCGATAGCTTCTCGGGGTCCTTGCGGCCGCCGAACGGCTGGATCTGCCAGCCTTCCGTGCCATCGTAGGCCTGCACCGACGTCATGCCCTGCAACGACGCTTCCTGCCGGACCTTGCCGGCGCGGCTGACGATCGTGTCGAGCGTGAGATCGACCGAGAAGTCGCCGGTGAAGGACATCTTGCCGGTCGCGCGCAGCGAATCGATCGCCTTGATCGCATCGCGCCCTCCCTTCGCCTCGAGATTCTTCGCGATCAGCTCTTCGGCAGTCAGGGCGCTGGCCGCGCCCGAAGCCGCGAGCAGCAGCGCGCACAAGCAGATGCGTCTGTGCATGGGAACTCCTACTGGATTGGTATACGACGGAAACAGCGCGAATCGCCTGCGCCGGAGCCCTGTCGGCACGAGCCGAAGCAGAGCCTACGCCGCGCGGCTCGGCCTGCAGATGGGGAAGAAGTCATGCCGGAAGATCAGGACGCCGCGCCTGCGGGCGGAGACTGGGCGGCGGCGGGCGTCGGCGGCTGCAGCGCATCGAGGTCTGCCACCCGTGCGGTATGCCGTCCTCACGGCATCCGGCCGTGCAGCGGGAAGGCGCGGGACCCGGGCCACCGAGGGTTGCCGCGATGGCGTCGAGGTGTTCCGTGCGTTCGGTCAGGACGGGCACCTTCCAGCGCCGCACGAAGGCGGCGCGCACCTACGGGGCGGGATCAAAATGCGGGCGGAAACTTCGGTCGTCGAAGATCGACTACGGTTTTTTCCGTACGCGAAAAAAATCAAAGCCGAACTTCTGCAGCGCCGGCGGAAGCATGTCTTGCGCGCGAATCCTCTTCCGGGTTCGAGAATCCAAACTGCTCCGATAAAGGGAGCAGATGTTTATTCGACCAGTAGTGAAAAATTTACGGAAGTCCGTCGACGACGTATTCTCCGGAAAATCGCGTCACCTCCTGCCTTGTACGGCCTTCGTAGTCGCGCCGTTCGAATTGCCTGGGCGAGTGGCTCAAGGCTTCCCGCTATTTTTCGATTTCGACGGCAGAAGGCCACTGCGTGAGCCCGAGCGGACATTCGAGAAGCAGGAGAGAGTGCTTACAGGAAAAGTTTCGGCAAGACAGGGCTGCTCACTTCGCCGAAAACGCTGCAACAAAAAAGCCGGCACTGGGCCGGCTTCAATCGAATCGCTGAGTTGTAAGTGGTGGAGCGGATGGGGATCGAACCCACGACCTTCGCATTGCGAACGCGACGCTCTCCCAGCTGAGCTACCGCCCCACGTTGACTCGTCTGCACGGGTCTCGCGCAAGGAGGCGAATCCTAGCGTGGGATGCGGCGGATGCCAAGACCCTGCCGCGGAGGCGACGCCGAGGCGGGGCATCCGTCCGTGCCGGGCTCTCGCTGCGGCCCGCGACGTTCCGCCGAAGGCCCCGATTCGCCTGGGCCGGTTGACCGATCAGTCCGGCGTCGTGCGCCCGAAACCCGCCGCTCCTCTGAAACGTCCGTTCGACCCGCCTGCTAGAATCCGCGGTCGTATCGCGCCCAGCCCGCGCGCCGCCTTCCTCTCCAGTCCCGGTTGTCGTCCCATGGATCAAGTTCTTTTCGACTTCGAGCACGTCGTCATCACGCCGTGGAAGCTCATCGGCTATCTCGGCGCGTTTCTGTTCACGGCGCGCTGGTTCGTCCAGCTCTACGCGACGCGCAAGGCCAAGCGCGCGCATCTGCCGATGATGTTCTGGTATCTGTCGATCGTCGGCAGCCTGATGACGCTGTCGTATTTCATCTGGGGCAAGAACGATTCGGTCGGCATCATCCAGAACGCGTTTCCGGCAGTCGTGGCGACGTACAACCTGCTCATCGAAATGCGGCATCGGCATCAGGAGAAGGCGCACGCGCGCAACGCCTGAGTCGCGCTGCGGCACCCCGAAAAAGGCGGCCATTGGCCGCCTTTTTCGGGGTGCGAACCGCGACGTGTGTCGAGGTTGCGACCGGCAGAGTCCCGCGGCTCGCCCGGCTCCGGCCTGGGAGGGTGACCTCGGCCGGGCGGCGCGGTTAACGGCTTCGCTTACTGAATGCCGCGCGTGCGCAGGGCAGCCGGCGCGAAGTCGGCGGGCGTGCGCTGCAGACTGAAGTTGAGCTGTTCTTCCTGGTTGTCGAGTCCGCTGACGAGGTAGCGGCCGGTCAACAGGTCGTAGTGCACTTCGAGCGTCGGGGACACCATCGGCACTTCGTAGTAATTGATCACGTGGGCTTCGGACACGCGCCAGAGCTTGCCCTTGGCGTCGTAGTGATCGGCGACGAGGATCTGCCAGCTGTCTTCGTCGAGGTAGTACGTGCGGCGCGGATTGATGTGGCGCTGGCCGGTCTTCAGGGTCGCTTCGACGACCCAGACGCGGTGCAGTTCGTAGCGCAGGTGCTGCGGCGCGAGGTGGCCGGCCTTGACGAGGTCTCCGGGCTTCAGCTCGCTCGCGTCCGCGCGGTAGGCGTTGTACGGCACGAACAGTTCGCGCTTGCCGACCAGCTTCCAGTCGTAGCGGTCGAGCGCGCCGTTGAACATGTCGAGCATGTCGTTCGTGCGCAGGCCTTCGGATGCGGTGCCCGGGTTGTCATAGGCGACGTTCGGCGCGCGGCGCACGCGGCGCTGGCCGGCGTTGTACAGCCACACGTCGCGCGGCGAGACGGTCGGGTTCAGCGTTTCGTGGACGACCTGCATGTTGCCGGCGAGGCGTGCGGGGCTTTCCACGCTCTGGAAGTAGTACGAGAACACGTTGTCGATCGCGCTCAGGGTCGAGCCCTGGCGGAAGTAGGGGAACAGGAATTCCTCGCGCACGCGGGCGAGGACGAACTGGCCCGATGCGGTCGGCGCAGCCTGGTTCCACCAGCGCGACAGCGCGATGCCGCGGTATTTCAGCTTGTGGTTCCAGATCGCTTCGGCGCCGCTCTGCGGCAGCGGGAACGGAAAGCCTTCGGCCGCGTCGTTGAGTACGTCGCTGCCGTCGGCGAGCTTCGCGGTCGTCGCATTCTTGCGCGTGGTTTCGTAGGTGCGCGCCGGGAATGCGGCGCTGCGGCGGGTCGGATAGACGTTGAGCTTCATATCCGGATATTTCTTCAGCAGCGCGATGTGGCCCGGCGACAGCTTGTCGGCGAAGCGGGCAACGTTCGAGCCATCGATCGCGAACGAGATCGCGTCGTTCGCATAAGGATCGGGATGCGCGCCGCCGAGCGTGTAGTTCTGCGGCGGGCTCGTGAGGCCGCCGCTCCAGCCCGGAATCGTGCCGGCGGTGTTGCCCTGGCGTTCGCCGCCGAGCGGGGTCAGGTCCTTTTCGAGGCGTGCCGCGTCCTGCGGCGTGACGACGGCGTGGGCGCTGACGGTGAACAGCGCGACGACGCACATCAGCGGCAGACGCCGCCAATCGATGGCAAACATGGATCACTCCAGATTTCGATGAAGCCGGGGCCGCGGTGCGCGTCCTGCGCGGGCGGCAAATGCCAAATCCTTGAGCAGCGAGAGAGCCGGCTGAAGAGCGGGGGCGCGCATGGTCTCTGCGCGATCTAGAGCAAACCATCGGCGCAGCGCGTGGCGCCCGGTGTCATCTGAATGGGCGTTCAGCGTGGCGCAGGTTGGCTCGAGCCGCAGGCGAAGCCCAACATCGAGGTGGTTCGGCGTGGCGATTGTCTGGCGGAGCGACCGGGCTGACGAGGCGGATGCGCCGGACGCGTTGCGGAACGGCGTCGAGAGCTTTCGTCTCGGGACGTTCGCTTTGCGGGTATTTTCTCGACGTTGGACTTCGCCTGCGGCTCACCCCGACCTATACGTCATTGCGGGTCGTAGCCGAGCAGTGGCGGGCTGGGAAGCTGGAACGCCCTCTCTCCCAAGCTCGCCTGGGGGAGAGGGCTTAACGCGCCCGTTTCTCACGCACGCCCGATCCCGTCGTCACTCCGGGTCGTAATCGAGCAGCGGCGCGAGCCAGCGTTCGGCGACTTCGAGGGTCCAGCCTTTGCGCTTTGCGTAGTCTTCCACTTGTTCCTTCGTGACTCGGCCGACGACGAAGTACTGGCTCTGCGGGTGCGAGAAGTACCAGCCCGATACCGCGGCTGCGGGGTACATCGCGAAGCTGTCGGTGAGTTCGATGCCGGTGTTGTTTTCGGCGTCGAGCAGGTCGAACAGCGTGCCTTTCTCGGTGTGTTCGGGGCAGGCGGGGTAGGCGGGTGCCGGGCGGATGCCGCGGTATTTCTCGGCGATGAGGTCGTCGTTGGCGAGGCCCTCGTCGGCGGCGTAGCCCCAGAATTCGCGGCGCACGCGTTCGTGCATGCGTTCGGCGAAGGCTTCGGCGAGGCGGTCGGCGAGCGCCTTGAGCAGGATCGACGCATAGTCGTCGTGGTCGCGCTCGAAGCGTTCCAGGTGCGGCTCGATGCCGATGCCGGCGGTCACGGCGAAGCCGCCGATCCAGTCGTTCACGCCGGAGGTCTTCGGCGCGATGAAGTCGGCGAGGCAGAAATCGGGGCGTTCGACCGGCTTGTCGGCCTGCTGGCGCAGGAAGCGCAGCATCGTCGGCTTGCCGTCGCC
>CAMLLF010000036.1 GCA_946480705.1 uncultured Lysobacteraceae bacterium
GTCGATGTCGTGCACCAGTGCCTCGTGCTGCTCGACGAGGCCTTCGGCCACACCGTCAACGCCAAGGGCTACAAGGTGCTCAGGCACGTGCGCGTGATCCAGGGCGACGGCATCAATCCCAACAGCATCCGCGCGATTCTCGAACGCATCACGAAGGCCGGCTACGGCGCCGAGAACCTCGCGTTCGGCATGGGCGGCGCGCTGCTGCAGGGCATCAACCGCGACACGCAGAAATTCGCGCTGAAGTGCTCGGCCGCGAAAATCGGCGGACAGTGGATCGACGTGTTCAAGGCGCCGCTGACCGATCCGGGCAAGCTGTCCAAGCGCGGCCGCCTCGCCCTGCTGCGCCACCGCGAATTCGGCAGCTGGCGCACCGTGCCGATCGACGAATCGCTGGCCCGCCCCGAAGACCACGTGCCGGAACCCGGCTGGGAACACGCGCTGGAAACGGTCTGGGAAAACGGTACGCTGCTGCGTGACTGGACGTTTGCACAAGTGCGCGAACGCAGCAACGCTTGAACCGCAGGTCGGGCCGAGCCGCAGGCGAAGCCCGACATCGAGGTATCGCACCAACGAAAAGCTCGTGCCGAAGCGATCCCGACGTCGCGACAACTCGGCGCCATCGCGCCAGGTCATCGATCCGGCGTCAATCGACGCGGAAACGCCGCGATGTCGGGCTCGCCCGCGGCTCAGCGCCAACCGACGTTTCGTCGATCGTGTGCGTCAGTCGAAATCGCGCGAATCGCCGGTGAGTTCGCGCACGCCGGAGTCGCCGTCGCCGAAGCCGTCGCCCTCGTCGCGGCCGGGTTCCTCGGTGCCGCCGCCGTCGCCCGAGGACGTACCGTCGCGCGCGGCGCTGCGGGCGGCAGCCTTGTCCCAGCGGTTCTTGATCGGATTCGCGGTCTCTGCCGATTCGGCCGCGAGCACGAGGCTCGCCTTCACGTCTTCGGACAGGTCTGCCCAGTGACAGTCGTCGAGCGCGCCCTGCATCGCATAGAGCAGGTTGAGGCTCGGCCGGAAGCCGGCGCGCTTCACTTTCATGAAGGTGTCGATGACGCCGGTCGCGCGCAGATCCTCGATCGTGCGCACGCCGACCTGGCGCAGCCACGCCGCCGATTTCGGGCCGACGTTGCGGATTTTTTCGTTGCTAGCCATGTATTCCCCCAAACGATTGCCACGCCGGCGCGCCGGCATCCCCAGACAGCTCGCGCTACACGCCGCCGCGCAGCGACGCGAGGAAGACGGCGCACAGGCGCTCCATGCCGACCCTGTCGTCGTCGTCGAACCGCGCGGGCAGCGGACTGTCGACATCCCAGACGCCGATGAGACCGCCCGCGTCGTCGAACAGCGGCACGACGATCTCCGAGCGCGACGCCGCATCGCAGGCGATATGGCCGGGGAACGCATGCACGTCGGCCACCAGCTGCGTGCGGCGCGATTCGCCGAGCAGGTGCGGCAGCGCAAATATGCGATCGAGGACGCCGAGGTCAAGCCGTATTTCTCGCTGCAGCGCATGGTGGAGGCCGCAGACTCCCTTGCCGATCGCGATGCGCACGCAGGCCGGCTTGCCCTGGAACGGACCGACCACGAGCTCGGTGCCGTCGAAGAAATAGAACCCGCACCAGTTCAGGCCGTCGACTGCGTTGAACACGAGCGCCGAGAAATTGGCCGCGTTCGCGATGCGGTCGCGCTCGCCGTGGAGCAGACCGCGCATCTGTTCGTGCAGGCCTTCGTAGAGCTCGGCTTTGCTGGCGGCTTCCACGGGCGCAAGTTCGAACATGAGCGGTTCCGGCGACAGGGAGACGCTTAGTGTAAACGACGCGCGTGCCGCGTAGTCCGGCGCGCCGGCGCACTCGACCGCCGACCGACCGCGTCGTCAGCGCACGTTGACGACGCGCGTGCCGGCGATCAGGTCATGCAGGCAGCGGCGGTCCTGACGGAAGATGAAAAGCGGATTGATGAAACCGACCAGAGGCCCGACGACCGGCACCAGCGAGGCGGCCTGCATCGGCAGATAGCGCAGTCCGAGCAGGCGCAGCAGCGGCGGCTTGTTGCCGTCGAGATCGGTGATGCGGATCGACACGGCACGCTTGCCCCAGGTCTGTCCCGACTGGTGCAGCGGCCAACCCTGGATCGCGACGAAGACGACGAGGCCGATCAGGCTCCAGAGCAGCAGGGTGCCGAACGGCAGACTGTAGCCGTTCTGCGCCGCGTTCATCGCCGCCGGCAGGAAGCCGCCGAACCATTGGATCGGCAAGATGACGACCATCATGATCAGGCCGTCGAGCAGCGCCGCGCCGAGGCGCACCCAGCGGCTTGCGAGATCGCCGGCGTCGCTCGCGTCGGTGTCCACGCTGAGGACGCGCGTAGTCGCGCCGGCGTAGGGATTCTGTTCGTCCATCGCAGTGCTCCGCAGTCGGTTCAGGGTTTGCGCAGTCTGCCGCGCGCCAGCGCATGCTGCCAGCGCAATGCGATACTTCGCGACCCCGCGGCCGCGCCGCGACGACGGCGAGCGCATGACCCGCGGCGTGTTCATCACCGGAACCGATACCGGCATCGGCAAGACGCGCGCCAGCGTCGCCCTGCTGCGCGCCCTGGCCGCGCAGGGACTGTGCGCCGTCGGCATGAAGCCCGTCGCGAGCGGCTGCGAATACGTCGACGGCCGCTTCAGCAACGAAGACGCGCGTGCGCTGATCGCCGCCTCGTCAGCGCCGCCGGCCTATGAACTCTGCAATCCGTATGCGCTGCGCGATGCGGTCGCGCCGCACCTGGCCGCGGCCGCGGAGGGCGTGACGATCGCGCTCGACCCGATCCGCGCGGCCTACGCGACGCTCGCGGCCAGCACCGGCTGTGTCGTCGTCGAGGGTGCGGGCGGCTGGGCCGTGCCGCTCGGCCTGTCGCTGATGCAGGCGGACATTCCGCGCGCGCTGGACCTGCCCGTGATTCTCGTCGTCGGCCTGCGCCTGGGCTGCATCAATCACGCACTGCTGAGCGCGCGCGCGATCCGCGCCGACGGCTGCACCTTGCTCGGCTGGATCGGCAATGCGATCGACCCGATGCAGGCGCTGCAGGCGGACAATGTCGCGACGTTGCGCGAGCGGCTGGATGTGCCGTGCCTGGGGTTGATCGCGCACGGAGCGCGGGATGGTGCGGTGGGGGAAGCGGTTGTGCGGATTGCGGGGTTGGCGCGGGGAGCGGGCGTGGGGAGAAGCGGGAAGTGAGCGGGACGCGCATCGCGTCCCGTGCGTCGGCGTAATGCGGTTCGAGAATCGGCGCGGAGCGCCTCCGGATGTTGGCGCAATGCGCTTTGCTTATCGCGCCCTACGTTGAGGCGTCCGTTCCACGACTCGGCAGAACCCGCAATTCGCGGATTGCCGGCACGACTTCCGGCATGCGAAGCGACACACATTTGGCACAATACTGCCGCGTTCCAGATTGCCACCGCTACGGCGTCATGGGGGCGCCGTCAGGGAAGATCACGCATCGCCGGAGTCTCTCATGCCGCGCACCGCTCGCCCGTTCCGCCTTTCCCTGTCCCTGCTCGCGCTGACGACCGCCGTCGCGGTGTCGACGACCGCGCACACGCAGGGACCTCCCGGCGGCGAGATGCCGCCGACCGCCGTCGAAGCCGCCAAGCCTCGCGTCGAATCGATCAGCGAAACGCTGGCCGCCGTCGGCACGCTGCGCGCCGACGAAGCCGTCACGGTGCGGCCCGAAGTTGCCGGCCGCGTCGAGGCCGTGCTGTTCGACGAAGGCCAGAAGGTCGCCAAGGGCGCGCCGCTGTTCCGCCTCGACGCAAGTCTCGTGCAGGCCGACGTCGCCGAAGCCGAAGCCAATGCGGCCAACAGCGGCCGCGAACTCAAGCGCGCCCAGGACCTTTCCGGCCGCAAGCTGATCGCCCCGGCCGACGTCGATACCAAGCGCGCGCAGGCCAAGGTCGACGAGGCGAAGCTCGCCTCGTCGCGCACGCGCCTGGGCAAGACCGAGATCCGCGCACCGTTCGCCGGCACGGCCGGCCTGCGCCGGGTCAGTCCCGGCGAATACGTGAACGTCGGCGACGCGCTCGTCGATTTCGTCGCGCTCGACACGCTGAAGCTCGACTTCAGCCTGCCCGAGGTCTACCTCGGCCGCTTCCAGCAGGGCCAGAAGATCACGATCGGCGTGGACGCGCAGGGCGCGCGCCGCTTCGACGGCGAGGTCTATGCAATCGCGCCGCAGGTCGATCTCGCGACGCGCTCGGTCACCTTGCGCGCGCGCGTGCCGAATACCGACAGCAGCCTGTTCCCGGGCCAGTTCGCGAAGGTCTCGCTCGAAGTCGGCTCGCGCGACAATGCCCTGCTCGTGCCGGAGCAGGCCTTGTGGCCGCAGGGCAGCAAGCAGCAGGTCTATGTGATCCGCGACGGCAAGGCCGAACTCGTCGAAGTGAAGACCGGCCTGCGCAAGCCCGGCTTCGTCGAGATCGTCAGCGGCATCACCGCGAACGACGAAGTGATCAGCGCCGGCCAGATGAAGATCGGCCCCGGCGCGAAAGTGCAGGCGACGCAGCCGGCCGCCGCGCCGGCCGCGCAGCCGGCGCCGGCCCACTGAGGACTTACCGCCATGGTCCTCTCCGATATTTCGATACGCCGGCCGGTCTTCGCGACCGTCGTCAATCTCGTCGTGCTGCTGATCGGCATCATCTGCTACGACCGTCTGTCCGTGCGCCTGATTCCGAAGGTCGACACGCCGGTCGTCACTGTCGCGACGGCCTACCCGGGCGCGAGCGCACAGGTCGTCGAATCGACGATCACCACGCCGATCGAGGAACAGCTCTCGGGCATCGAGGGCATCGACTACATCGGCTCGGTGTCGCGCGAAGAATCCTCGCAGATCACCGTGCGGTTCCGCCTCGACCGCGATCCGGACTCCGCCGCGGCCGACGTGCGCGACCGCGTCGCGCTCGCGCGCGACTTCCTGCCTCAGGAAGCGCGCGAACCCGTCGTGCAGAAACAGGAGGCCGACGCGCAGCCGATCATCTATCTCGCGTTCTCGTCCGACCGCCACGCCGAACTCGAAATCGCCGACATCGCCGAGCGCCTGGTCAAGGACCGCGTGCAGAACATCGCCGGCGTCGCCCAGGCACAGGTCTACGGCAACAAATATGCGATGCGCCTGTGGCTGGATCCGGCGCGGCTCGCCGCGTATTCGATGACGCCGGCCGACGTCGAGGCCGCGCTGCGCAAGCAGAACATCGAGATTCCCGCGGGCCGCATCGAAAGCACGCAGCGCGAATTCGCCGTGCTGTCGGAAACCGACCTGAAGACGCCCGAGCAGTTCGGCGCGATCGTGCTGCGCACCGGTGCCGACGGCTACGCCGTGCGCATCCGCGACATCGCGCGCGTCGAACTCGGCGCCGACCAAGCGCGCTTCCGCGCGCGCTACAACGGCCGCAACGCCGTGCCGCTCGGCGTGGTCAAGCAGGCCACGGCCAATCCGCTCGCGATCTCCGAAGGCCTGCACAAGCTGCTGCCGGAAATCACGCGCACCCTGCCCGAAGGCATGAAAGTGGAGATCGCCTACGACTCGACGATCTTCATCGACCGCTCGATCGACGAGGTCTACATGACGATCGGCGAAGCGATGCTGCTCGTCGTCATCGTGATCTTCCTGTTCCTGCGCTCGGCGCGAGCGACGTTGATTCCGATCGTGACGATCCCGGTCTCGCTGATCGGCGCGTTCGCGGTGATGTATCTGTTCGGCTTCTCGATCAACACGCTGACCCTGCTCGCGATGGTGCTCGCGATCGGCCTCGTCGTCGACGACGCGATCGTCATGCTCGAGAACATCTACCGCCACATCGAGGAAGGCATGCCGCCGATGCAGGCGGCGCTGAAGGGATCCAAGGAGATTGGTTTTGCGATCGTCGCGATGACCCTGACGCTCGCGGCCGTCTACGTGCCGCTCGCGTTCTCGACCGGCCGCACGGGGCGCCTGTTCATCGAATACGCGCTGACGCTCGCCGGCGCGGTCATCGTATCGGGCTTCACCGCGCTGACCCTGTCGCCGATGATGTGCTCGCGCCTGCTCAAGCACAGCGAGAAACACGGCAAGGCCTACGAATTCGGCGAGAAGGTGCTGAACGGCCTGCAGTCGCGCTACGAGCGCACGCTGCGCTGGACGCTGCGCCAGCGCGCGATCGTGTTCGGCGCGGCCGCGCTCGTGTTCGCCGGCCTGATCGCGATCTTCGCGTTCAAGCTGCTGCCGAACGAACTCGCGCCGCAGGAAGACCAGGGCCTCGTGATCGGCTTCGGCATGGCGCCGGAAGGCTCAACGCCCGAATACACCGACGGCTATGCGCGCCAGATGGAAGCGATGTTCGCGAAGCTAGACGGCGTCGACCGCTATTTCCAGATCGTCGGCTTCCCCACGGTGACCCAGACCATCGGCTTCGTTGGCCTGAAGGACTGGTCCGAGCGCAGCCAGCCCGCGAGCGCCTACCAGGGCATGCTGTTCCCGCAGTTCATGGGCATCCCCGGCATCATGGCGTTCCCGGTGCTGCCGCCGCCGCTCGGCGCCGACGACTTCGGCCAGCCGATCTCGTTCATCGTGCAGACCACCGGCACCTGGGAAGACCTCGAGAAGATCAGCGACGGCCTGCTCGCGAAGATCCGTGAAAATCCGAAGCTCACGAACGCCGACACCGATCTCAAGCTCAACAAGCCGCAGCTGCGCATCGAGATGGACCGCGACAAGGTCGCCGCGGTCGGCGCGAGCGTCGACGACGTCGGCCGCACGCTCGAAAGCCTGCTCGGCGGCCGACAGGTCACGCGCTTCAAGCGCGGCTCCGAGCAGTACGACGTCATCGTGCAGGTCGACATGGAAGGCCGCCGCGTGCCCGAACAGCTCAGCACGATCTACGTGCGCGGCGCCGAAGGCGGCATGATCCAGATGGCCAACCTCGTCACCGCGAACGAAGCGGTCGCGGCGAAGGAACTCAACCACTTCAACCGGCTGCGCTCAGCCACGATCAGCGCGGGCCTCGCGCCGGGGTACAGCATGGGCGAGGCACTCGACTGGCTCTCCGGCGCAGTCAAGGAGGTTGCCGCCGACGCGCAGTACGATTTCAGCGGGCAGTCGCGCGAATTTCGTGAGTCGTCGAGCGCGTTCATCGTGCTGCTGCTGCTCGCACTCGTGTTCATCTACCTCGTGCTCGCCGCGCAGTTCGAAAGCTGGATCGATCCGCTGATCATCCTGTTCTCGGTGCCGCTCGCCGCATTCGGCGGACTCGCCTGCCTCGTCATCGTGAACTGGCTCGCCGCGACCGGACTCACGCACCAGGCCGGCAGCTGGAACATCTACACGCAGATCGGCGTCATCACGCTCGTCGGCCTGATTGCCAAGCACGGCATCATGATCGTGGAATTCGCGAACCAGCTGCAGGAACGCGGCATGACGAAGAGCGAAGCCGCGTTCGAAGCCGCTCGCTTGCGCCTGCGCCCAATCCTCATGACGACCGGCGCGATGGTCCTCGGCGCACTTCCGCTGGCCATTGCGAGCGGCGCCGGCGCCGAAGCCCGCCACCAGATCGGCTGGGTCATCGTCGGCGGCATGAGCTTCGGCACGCTGCTCACGCTGTTCGTCGTCCCGCTGGTCTACATCCTGCTCGCGCGCAAGCACGTGCCGCAGGAGAGCTACGACGGCGAGCCCGCCGCGGCGCATTGATGGAACCCCGGCTCACCGCAACCTGCAGCGCGTAGGTTGCGGTGAGCGCAGCGAACCGCAACATCGCCATCGATCCGTTGTCCGCAACGTTGCAACAACCACGGCTCTCTGAACGGCGAACACGCGTTCGACTCGACTGCCCATGCCGCCTCGCGTCATCGTCCAATCCGTCGTGATCGTCTGGACCAAGGCGACGCGTGGCGCGCCGCGTGCGCACGAGCGCGCCGCACTGCCGCGCGCATTTGCCGTGCCGTTCTCCGATGCCGTGTACCTGCACGACACGATCGCGATGTACGAACGCGAGGACTTCCGCCCACGGC
Organism: uncultured Lysobacteraceae bacterium; assembly: GCA_946480705.1. The sequence continues at coordinate 8,022 of CAMLLF010000036.1, forward strand.
GCACGCAGACCTCCGAGCGCCGCGTCCCGAGCAACGACGGCGCGCTGCAATTCCATTTCGCCGACAACACGCTCACTGTCGGCTTCTTCCCGTTCTGGGGCCAACCCAAACGGCGCGGCCAGCGCGACCTCGCACAGCTCTCGCCGAACGACTACGCGCGCCTGCGCTCCAACGCGCGTCACACCAGCTATTCGGGCCAGTACTACTCGGAAACCGTGCATCACATCGCGTTCGGCGAGCGCATACCGGAAAACCGCTTCGTCGATGCCCGGCCGGAGCACGACGTCGACTGGATGGCGGATCTGTTCTGATCAGGGCTCCGAACGCAGCTCGTCCGCCATGCGCCAGAGCCACACACCGATCAGCGCGCGCGCGAGCGGTTGGACCGCCGGATAGATCCAGCCCGCGTAAGGCTCGGGCAGCACAGGGCCGCCGAGTTCTCCGACGAACAGCATCGCCGTGAGCGCCGCGGCCGCGGCGTAGAAGCCGGCGAGCACTCGCGAGAAGCGATGCCGGCGAATCAGCACGGCGGCATAGCAGGCATTGCCGATGAAGAAGCCGATCAGCAGCAGGAAATACATCGCGTCCCAGAACGCGTCGTAGACGCCGATCTGTATGCGCAGCGTACTGCGCGCGGCTTCGTCGGCGACGAGCCAGGCATGCCTCCAGCGGTCGAACGCAACGAGGCTCATGGCCTGTTGCGCGGCTTCGGTGCCGGCCCAGAGCAGGAAGCCGAGCAGTCCGACGAGCGCGCGCCCCGGCGCGATCCGGCGCAGTCGCACGGCGACCGCGAGCGCGGCCGTCGCGACGAGGAACGGATGCACGAGGTAGATCCACGCGCGCAACTGCGCGACCGGATCGTCGACGCGGGCCATGCGGCTGTCGAAGTCGGAACCGCCGGAGTACCACTGTGGCAGGAAGATCAGTCCGAGCGTCGTGACCGCCGTGAGCGTCGAACAGATGGCGGCGAAACGGTAGAACGCCGGCGTGAACGGGATGGGCGATGGCGTGGTCGTCATGCCCTCATTATTGGCGCAGGTACGCGGCGGCGGCCGCGTCGTCCACGCCTGTTCGGCGCACCGTGCGAACGGGACGGCGCAGCGCGTGCGCCGGGATGCGCGCCTGTCGACCTATCCGGCGGCCCGGCGGCGTTCCTGCAACAGCGTCATGACTTTGCGACGTTCGCGCCGAAGGTCTTGCGTTCGTCCTCGGTCAGGATTCGCGGCGTCGCCACGGGCGTGCCTGCCTGCACGTCGAAGAACGGATTGCGCCGATACGCGCCGCTGAGTTTTGCGGAGAACACGTTGCGCATGATCCGCAGGATGCCGAGGACGAGCGGAAGGCGCGGTGCCTTCACTTCGCCGCTGGCCGAACCGGTGTTGAGCGCGGTGCGCGCCGGACCGAACGCCGCATCGCGCTCGCTGTCGCCGCCGGCGAGGCAGTCGTGGACGAGCCCGACATACGGAAACTTCGCGTCGCGCGGCGTGTTGCCGATTGGCGTGTTGCAGCAGTCCGCGTACCAGCGCAGCAGGCCCTTGTCGCTCAGCGAGACGCAGCGCAGCTGATCGGCACCGCGTGTGAAGGTCAGGAAATCGGGCCGCGTAGCGACGATGTCGGTGCCGCCCTTCGCATCGAGCGTGAGTTCGGGCTTGCCGAGGAAGCGCGCGTAGGCCTGGCAGTCGCGGCAATAGCAGGCCGCGCGCGCGGCGCGCTGCGGATTGGCCAGCGTGCCTTCGAGGGTGCCGCAACGGCAGCGGACAGGGAACGTCATCGGGGAACTCCTTGCCGAATGGCGAAAATGGAAAGGTAGCCTGCCGTCCCGGCACTGTCATGGGATTCGGATGCATGAGACCGGGCCAACGTTGAAGCAACGCCGGTGAGCGGCACGTCGTCGATCGGTTGGCGGAACTGCCGCGCTCGCCCGCCTTCAGACAAAGCGGACACCTCCTCCGCGACTTCAGGAACGACACGATGCACTCTGGCAGCGGCGCACCCTCGCATCCTCGCACTGGGCGGCGGCGCGATCAGCGGCGCACTGACGAGTGTGGCGCTGCTCCGTATGAGCGGCGTCGGCAGCTGGCTCATCTGCCTTGTGGCGCTCGCGTTCTATAGCTGGGGCATCGTCTGTGGCCTGTTCCTGCTCGAAGCGCGCCCCGGTGCCGAGCGGATGAACCTGCACCTCTGGTTCGCGCAAGTTCCGATGTTCGCGTCGCCGCTCGCGACGAATTCGTTGAGCAGCGGCTTCTACGCCGGTGCGCTACTGCAGATCGATCCGTTCAAGCTCAACGTCGACGCGCGGATCGGCAGCACGTTTCGCCGCAATCTCCTTCACGACGGCACGCCGTTCGCGATCGGGATCAACGTCGCTGCGCTCACGGCGACCTGCGTGTCGGCGTTCGTATCGGCAGCGTCGATGACATAGCTACGCCACGCGTGAAGCGACACACGTAGGTTGGGGTGAGCCGCAGGCGAACCCCGACATCGCAATCGCTACGCCGCGAAGAAAGCATGCCGAAGGAAGAGGTACGGCGCGATTCGACGGCCGGAGAACGATTCCTCCGCCCGACGTTCGCCGGACGCGACCACCTAGATGTTGGGTTCGCCGCGCTCATCACGACTTACGTGTTGCGGCTCACGCCCGGCCCGACGGGGTCGTGGCCTCAGAATCTTCCCATGCGTCCGGAACAGTGGCTTCTCATGGGCCAATATCCACGGCCATCGCCGTGGGTCGCAGGAATTGGTTGTTCGCAGGCTCCAAAGCCGCTGGCGAACGCGCTGCTGCCAGCATGAGCCTGATCGCCACTGCCAAGCAGAACGGCCATGAGCCCTACGCATATCTCAAGGATGTGCTGACACGACTGCCGACACATCCTGATCGCCGCATTACCGGACTGCTGCCACATCGCTGGGACTTACTATCGCGGCTGCCGCTGCTGCGGGGAAGGTGGCGAGGCCGGACGGTTACAGCCCTACCTGGGAATGCTCAGTTGCACCCACACTGATCCGCGAAGATCCCAAAAAAAGCCCCGCAAGGCGGGGCTTTTCCAATGGGACATCTCGCTAGTGCGAAGATTCCCTGGTCCAAAGGACTTGCTCCATGCGCTCGAATGGTTTTTCGCTCACGAATCCATCGAGTCCAACGAACCCCTTGAGGATTCCCGGAATTTTCTCAATCTGCTGAGAAAAGCCCTTGTCGAACTCGGATACCCAAACTTCATGCCCGCTTGCGTCGAAAAAGCCAACCATGGTTTCTTCGTGCGTGATGGCATCTCGGGAAACTGCAATCACTTTTTCCATATCACCGAACGCCATCCGCTTCGTGTGAAGCCATCCCATTCGGCGGATCAGAAAACCGTCGGCGATTTCAACAACGGGCTTCGCGTCAAACATTTCAGGACTCCCTCGTTGCGTCGTACGAATTTTCGGCAGCCTGCTCTCCGTAATGCCCCCGACTGCCGAGCCACCTAATCCCCCCGACTGTGGCACCGACAAAAGTTCCGAGACCCGGGCAACAAATGTATCAATTATGGCTCCAATATGAGCACCAGCTTCTCCGCCGCCAATAGCGCCAAGCGTCATTCCTCCCGCCCCTGCAACGAACCTGCGGTTCCGAGCGGCGGTCCTTCACTCTCTTGAAGGCGAGTTTTTGAGCGGCCCGCAAAAAACGCCAGGATGCAACGGCGCTACGACTTCTTCTTCGCCAACGCCGCCTTCTCCGCCTCGGTCAACGCCCGGTGCGCATAGCTGACGATGCGCGTAAGCCGCCAGCCGTCGGCGTTCTGCTGCCAGATCATCAGGAACTTCGCGGCACCTTCGCATTCGCCGGTTGCTAGCGAGCAGAAGCGGTGGTCGCCTTCTTCGATCGCGCCGTAGTCTTTGACGGGATAGATCTTCAGCGTGCCGGGGATGAGTTCGCGGCGCACTTTGCCGCAGATGTTCTTCTGCGTATTCGCGATGACGGTCTCGCGGTCGAAGGTGGCGCCGCCCTGGTCGTGGAAGAATTCGACGTCGGGGACGAACAGGGTGCGGAACGTCGCCAGGTCGCAGGCGTTGTAGGCGTCGAACAGTTTCGTGTCGAGTGCGGCGATGGTTTCGGTGAGCGCCGCATCGGCGGTTCCGTCAGCGTTTGCAGCGGTCGACGGCGGCGCGGCGATCAGCAGCGCGGCGGCGGCAGCGGTCAGGAAAGGCGTGCGGCGGGCGGTCATGGCGTCCTCGGCGTGCGGGTGGGATTCGCACACCCCGGATACGGCGTCGCGGGACGCGGTTGCAGGTGCGTTGCCTATAGCGCCGAGCAGCTCAGCGCGGTGTCGCCCCATTTCACGGTTATCTCGCCCTCGTGTTCCCAGAAGTCGACGTCGTCGGCCGCGTAGCGCGCGCCGCTGCCGCTCGGCGCGACGAAGGCGAGCGCGCGGCGTTCGCCCCAGGTCAGCATGACCGCGGGGGGGTCGGTGGCCGGATAGAACGCGGCGAGGAAGGGCTGCTTTTCGTAGCCCTTGCAGCGGTAGGCATG
>CAMLLF010000037.1 GCA_946480705.1 uncultured Lysobacteraceae bacterium
GGCTCGCTGCGCCGCTACGTCGGCGCGATGAGCCTCGCGCAGATCAGCGGCGTCGGTGCGACGAAGCTCGACAAGTATGGCGAGGCGTTTCTTGCGGTGCTGACGGAGCCGTGATGCCATCGCACACGGGCGAATCTTGGCTTTTCAGCGATGAGTGAAGAGGAGTGGGAAGCGCGTGAGCGCCACTCGTTTCTCGCTCCTCTTCAGTCTTCGCTTCATAACGGCGCCATCCGCCACATCGCCAGATTGCCAATCGACAGCGACCGTCACGGCTTCGCCGTACTCGGCGGCCGCTTCGGCATCGCGTTGGCATTGTCCATGTCGGCGGCGATGCGCCAGCTGCCGTCGGCGGCGCGGCGCAGGACCAGCACGAACTTGCCGAAATCCGGCTTGCCGGCGCCGCCGCCGAAGCCGCCGACGACATAGGCCATGTCGCCCGACTCGGCATAGTGGATCGCGCGCAACGCGAGCGGCGAGCCGGCGTTGTTCGCATAGGCCGCGCGGATCGCGACCGCGCCGGTCGCCGGCAGCTGGCCGTTCGGCAGGGCGTAGCCGTCGTGCGTGAACAGCGCGGCGAGGGCTTCGCCGTCCTTGGCGATCCAGGCCTTTTCGTAATCGCGCAGCACGCGCTCGACCGCCGGCGGCAGCGGCACGGACGGCGACGAGGCGACGGGGGCGCGTTCTTCGGCCGCCGCGGCGACGGAGAAGGCGGCAGCCAGCACGAGGGCACGCACAAACAGAGAGCGGATCACGCGAGGACTCCAGAGGGTCGGGTTTGAACGCCTATCGACGTAATACGATACGCAATCCCGTCACGCGGTCGCCGCACCGTGCGCGACGCGCCGGCCGGCGCGGGCGATCGCCGACGCGCGTGGGCTAGCGGCGATCGCCGCCTTTCCAGCGCTGCAGCACGACGTGCGTCGGCAGGAACACGAGCAGCGGCAGGCCGATACAGAGCAGTGCGAGCCAGGCCCAGCCCGGCATCCAGGTCTGCGCGGCGGCGTCGCCGAAGCCGTAGACGTAATTGATGTTGACCGGCACGTTCGGATGGGCCGGATCGGGCGGCGGCGCCGGCATGAACAACCGGCAGACCGCGATCAGCGCCCAGGCCAGCAGCGTCCAGTAGAGGAGCGCGCGCCGGTCGTAGCCCAGGCGGGCGACGAGGAACACGAGCACGAACGGCAGCCAGGCGTGGAACGACGACAGGCCGCGCGCGAACAGTGGTATGCCCGGATCGAACATATAGGCCGTCATCGACAGCAGCGGCACGCCAATCCAGCTCAGGAAAAAGTCCAGGCACCAGACCGCCTGCGGCACGATGAGCCCGACCGCCGGCATCGAGGCGAGCAGCGGCGATTCGGTCCAGACCGCGACCAGCGTGAAGAACATCGCCACGTCGCAGAAATACAGGAAATTCGTCGGCCCGTAGGTGATCCAGTAGAACGGCACCATGACGGCCATGAAGGCCGTGAAGGCGAGCTTGAGCGCAAGCGGAACGCGCTGCATCGGCAGCGTCGCGGCAGTCGTGGACATGACGTTCTCCCCCCGGGGTCGGCGGGATTCTACGGGGCCGCGGGGAACAGTAAATAGGGACTGGCGAGGCAACCAGGAGCGCGCGGTTCCGCGTCGTCTGGTTCCTGCCTACTCCCGTCCGGCTCTTGTCCGCTCGTCGCAGCCCTTGAGACATGCCGACGCTATAGCCGCAGCCGGTCTCAATTCCGGATACGCCGCATGTCCACCGACCTTGCCCGCCACATCGCCGACCGTCTGCCGGCTCCGCCCGATCCTGCCCGCCTGCTCGCGCGTCTCGCACAGCGCTATGCCGATCGCATCACCGGGCAGTTCACGCTGCCGGCGCGGCCGGGCCGCTATGCGGACCTGCCTGCGGATCTGTCGCCGCAGTTGCGTGCCGCGCTTGCCGCGCGCGGCATCACGCGGCTCTACAGTCATCAGGCCGAGGCCTGGGACTCGGTGCGGCGGGGCGAGCACACCGTCGTCGTGACGCCGACCGCGTCGGGCAAGACGCTCTGCTACACGCTGCCGGTCGTCGATGCGGCCGTCCGCTCGCGTGCGAAGGCGCTGTACCTGTTTCCGACCAAGGCGCTCGCGCAGGACCAGGTTGCCGAGCTGCTCGAGCTCAATCGCGCCGGCAACCTCGGTCTGCGCGCCTACACCTTCGACGGCGACACGCCCGGCGATGCGCGTCAGGCGATACGGCTGCACGGCGACATCGTCGTCAGCAATCCCGACATGCTGCACCAAGGCATGCTGCCGCACCACACGAAGTGGGCGCAGTTCTTCGAGAACCTGCGCTATGTCGTCATCGACGAAATCCACAGCTATCGCGGCGTGTTCGGTTCGCATCTGGCCAACGTGCTGCGGCGGCTCGCGCGCATCTGCGCGTTCTACAACGTCAGCCCGACCTTCATCCTGTGCTCGGCGACCATAGGCAACCCGCGCGAGCACGCCGAAGCGCTGATCGGCCAGCGCGTGCACGCGGTCGCCGAAAGCGGCGCGCCCTGCGGCGAAAAACACGTGCTGCTGTGGAACCCTCCGGTGATCAATCCCGATCTCGGCCTGCGCGCGTCGGCGCGCTCGCAAATCACGCGCATCGCACGCGCGGCGATCCGCGCGAAACTCAAGGCGCTCGTGTTCGCGCCGTCGCGGCTCATGGTCGAAGTGCTGACGAAGTATCTGAAAGACGTGTTCGACCACGACCCGCGCAAGCCCGCGCGGATCCACGCCTATCGCGGCGGCTACCTGCCGACCGAGCGCCGCCGCACCGAGCAGCTCATGCGCGCGGGCAGCATCGACGGGCTCGTCAGCACGTCGGCGCTCGAACTCGGCGTCGACATCGGCGCGCTCGACGTCGTGCTGCTGCAGGGCTATCCGGGTTCCATCGCCGCGACCTGGCAGCGCTTCGGCCGCGCGGGGCGGCGCCAGCAGGCCGCGATCGGCGTGCTCGTCGCATCGAGCCAGCCGCTCGACCAGTACATCGTGCGGCATCCGGAATTCTTTCGGGCCGCGCCGCCGGAACAGGCGCGCATCGCACCCAACCAGCCGCTGATCCTGCTCGATCACATCCGCTGCGCAGCATTCGAGCTGCCGTTCGTCGACGGCGACCGGTTCGGCGCGATCGAGCCCGATGCCTATCTGCAGGTACTCGCCGAATCCGACGTCGTGCATCGCGAAGGCGCGCGCTGGGAGTGGATTGCCGATGCGTATCCGGCCAATGCGGTGAATCTGCGCGCGGTCGCCGACGGCAACTTCGTCGTCGTCGACCGCAGCGAAGGCCGGCAGAACATCATCGCCGAGGTCGACTATTCGAGCGCCGCGCTGACCCTCTACGAAGGCGCGATCCACATGGTGCAGTCGGTGCCCTACCAGGTCGAGAAGCTCGACTGGGACGGCCGCAAGGCCTACGTCACTCGTACGCATGTGGACTATTACACCGACGCCATCGACTACACGCGGCTCAAGGTGCTCGAGCGCTTCGACGGCATGCGCGCCGCCGCCGGCAATGCGTATCTCGGCGAAGTGCACGTCGTGCGCCGCGTGGCCGGCTACAAGAAGATCCGCTACTACACGCACGAAAACATCGGCTACGGCCCGGTCACGCTGCCCGACCAGGAGCTGCACACGACCGCGCTCTGGTGGCAGCTGCCGCAGGACGCGCTCGATGCGGCGTTCGCATCGCGCCAGGACGCGCTCGACGGCTTTCTTGGCGCTGCGACAGCGCTGCACACGGTCGCGAGCGTGCGCGTGATGGCCGAAGCGCGCGATCTCATGAAATCGGTCGGCAGCGGCGACGCGGCTGCCTTCGTCGAGCGCGACCGTCACGGACGCGCGCGATGGCGCAGCGACGAAGGCGGCGTCGATGGCGAGCGCTTCACGCCGACGGTCTATCTCTACGACAACTACCCGGGCGGCGTGGGCTTGAGCGATCCGCTGTTCCGCCTGCAGGCCGAGCTCGTGCGCGACGCGGCGGCGCTGATCGCCGCGTGCGCCTGCCGCGCCGGCTGCCCGGCCTGCGTCGGCCCGGTGCTCGCCGTCGACGAAGACGCCGCGCAGACGCCCAAGGCGCACGCCGCGCGCGTGCTCGCGTTGCTGCATGCCGCATGAGCGCGCTCGCGGACAGATTGCGCCGGCTGCGCGGTCAGGCCGGCGCGACGGAACACGTTCCTGCGCCGGCGGCTGCGGTGCCGGCGACCGATGCCGAGCCGCCGGCGCTCGCGCTGCAGCGGCTGCGCCGGCTGCTGGCGCTCAGGCCCGTGCGCACCGGCCTGCCGGACGCGTCGGCGCGACCCGATCTGCCGCTCTGCGGCGAGACACTCGCCGAAGGCGTGCTCGCTGTCGAGCGGCGCTATCCCGTCGCGGCGTCCGCGCCGCTGCTGCCGCCGCGCTGGCCCGACGGCGAACCCGTCGCGCGCGAGCGGTTCCTTTGCTTCGACACGGAGACGACCGGGCTCGCCGGCGGCAGCGGCACGCGCGCGTTCATGATCGGCGCGGCCGACTGGTGCGACGACACGCTGCGCGTGCGGCAGCTCTATCTCACGGCGATGTCCGGCGAGACGGCCATGCTCGAAGCGTTCGCGAGCTGGCTGCGTCCCGGCACCGTGCTCGTCAGCTACAACGGCCGCAGCTACGACGCGCCGCTGCTGCGCGCGCGCTTCCGGCTGCAGCGGCTATCGGATCCGCTGCCGGGCTGCGCGCACATCGATCTGCTGCATCCGGTGCGGCGCGCCTATCGCGGCCGCTGGGAAAACTGCCGGCTCGCGACGATCGAGCGTCATCTGCTGCGCATCGTGCGCGACGACGATCTGCCGGGTTCGGAAGCGCCGGCCGCGTGGCGCAGCTTTTTGCGCGACGGACGCACCACGGCGCTGATGCGCGTGCTCGAACACAACCGGCAGGACGTCGTGACGCTCGCGCGGCTGCTGGAGCACCTCGATGAGGCGGCGGAGCCGTCGCGCTGGATGGCAGGCGCTGCCCCAGGCTGAGCGCCGCGCCGTCGGCCTTCGGCGCCTGCCGCAAAAAAAGACGCCGGCGGCATGCGCACTGCGCGAGCGCTTCGTCCGGTCGCGAAGCCGCCCGTCGTTCCTCGCCGCCGGCGCGGGGCGAACGCGTCATGCGCAGTCATCGTTTGCGGAGCAAAAAGCGCCAGGACGGGATCGCGGGAGGTGGCGGGCATCCATGCGACTGCGCCGCGACCCCATCCAGGCTGGGAAACGCCAGCGCGCCTGCTCGAGCGTGCTGGCGTGGCCGCGTCGCATTCCGCAACGCCTTTCCGGTGCGGCCGATCCGGTCAGATGATGCGGCACTGCAGGCCGCAGAGCTGGTCCTCGTGAAGCGCGTCGGCGACGTGGCGCCAGGTCATGCCCGGCTCGAGTTCGCCGCGGTAGAGCTCGCTGTCGATCTCGATCTCGAACGTCGGCCACTCGTCGCGCGGCGTCGGCACCTGACGCACGCGGTAGTGGCCCTGCGGCATCGCCTCGAAAAGGATGTTCAACAGGGTCTCGCGTGCCAGGTCCGGTTCCTGGTTGATCGCGACCGATCGCATGCTGGTCCAGTTGAAGCCCATGGCATTTCTCCGCCGGCCGTCACCGTGGGTATCAATGTAGCCAACTGCGAGTTTGTGTCCGCACGGGGTTTCCACTAGGCGCCAAAAGGGATTCGGCCCAGCGCGGCATCGATTGTGATGCGCATCACTCAATCCGTACGGCAGCGCTTGGCTGCAGCACATCCATTCGTTGACGTATTCACGACGTACGTCAAAGCATGTTTAGCGGACTAGACGTTACCGACGGCAGCGATGATGGCGAGGCGCACATGAGCGACACCGTTCCGTGGGTTGGCGGAACCACCGTCGTCGTCGACGACAACGCGGCGTCCGCGGCAATGCTCGCGGAGTTCCTGCGGCTCATCGGGCACTGCTCGGAAGTGCTGCCGGTGACGACGGTCGAGGCCGTTGCCGACGCGATTCTCGCGCGTTCCCCGGATATCGCGTTCCTCGATCTGAGCCTGGCTGGGATCGACGGGCGCGAGATCGCTTCGGCGCTGCGAGCCGGCGGAAGTCGGACGCATCTGATCGCGATCACCGGATTCGGCCGGCCCGAAGATATCGAAAGCACGCGTCGGGCCGGTTTCGACGAGCACTGGGTCAAGCCGCTCGACATCGACCGCGTCGAGCGCTTCATGGCGGCGGCGCCGCGTCGCGTGTCCGAGCCGTCGGCGGGCGAGTCTGTCGAGTAAACATACGTAATCGTATATTTGTGTCTTCTCGGGTCGTCCGTCTTGGATACGCATAAGAACGTACTGTTGCGACTCCGAATTTCGGCGTAGCGGCCGGCTTTTTTTCGCGTTTTTTCGCGACTTCTGACGGCTTGTGCCCGCCGCCCGTGAGGTAAAACCCCAATTGCCGCGCCGGCGATGCGGGGCACTAATGTCATGGCGAGCGACGAACAGGGAAGCCGTGATGATTCTTAGAAAATATCATGTTGTATACAGTGAGGCGTTCGAGGCCTGGGAGCTGCGCAGGCTTGCCGCCGACGAGACGCCGGAGCTGGTCGCGCGCTATCCGACGCGCGAAGCGGCGGTCTGCGGCTGCAAGCAGTATTGCGGCAGACAGCGCTGCACCGGTTGGGTTGCCGATCTGCTCGCCTACGACCGCGACGGCCGGCTCGCCTTCGAACAGCTGTTCGATCCGGGTCTGGCCGTTTGCTGAGCGCGGTCGCTGCGGCGGAAACCGATGCTTATTGCGCCTTCTGCGGCAACCCGTCGGTGATTTCGTAGTAGTCGCCCTTGTCGGCGACGAAGATGTGCATCGCGATCGAGGTCTGCGTCGGCGCGTCGAACGCACCCATCGCGACCGCGATCCGGTCGCGACCGGCCGCATCCCAGAACAGCGCGGCGCCGCACGTCGAACAGAAGCCGCGGCGTACCTTGGGCGAGGACTGGAACCAGGTCAGATGGTCGGCACCATGGACGGTGAGGTCGGTGCGGACGACGTCGGTCGATACCCAGTAGTGGCCGGACTGCTTGCGGCAGAGCGAGCAATGGCAGGCATCGGGTCGGTGCAGCGGCGCTGAGACCTCGAAGCGGACGGCGCCGCAAAGACAGGAACCCGTGTGCATGATGCGGCGGCCTCGTCTCAGGGAAGCCGCGATGCTCGGCTACGCCGCGCGATGAATGCAAGCGCGAGCGCGAGCAGGAACAGGCCGTAGCCGACGAGACTCGCGAGCACCTGCTTCCAGATCGCCCCTGCAGCCGGATCGGCCGCATCGAAACTCCAGTAGCCGCCGAGCGTCGCGGCGAGCAGCGCGAGCGCAAGCGCCGCGACGTCGAATGCGCGCTGCGCGGCCGTCGCCGGCTTGCGGCGCGTGCGCCAGTACACGATGCCGAGCACGAGATACCACGGCAGCAAGAGGATCAGGGACAGGTTCAGTGTGACGAGGCGGCTCATGGCTCACCCGCTCACGCCGTGCGGCTGCACGAAGCCGGTCGCGATGCCCGCGAGCACCAGCAGCACGAGCAGCACCGACAGCGCGATCCGGCGCGTCAGCGCCCTGACCATGCGCGCGCTGCCGCCCTTGTCGGTCATCATGAAATACAGGCCCGCGCCGAGGTTGTAGACGATGACGGCGAGGAAGGCGAGAACGACCAGGGTTTTCATGCGGTGGACCTCGTGAGTTCGTGAGCGAGCGCGCCGAGCCGGCGCAGCGCCGGCAGCACAGCGTCCGCGGCGTGGCCGCAATTGATGCGCAGGCAGTCGCTGAAGCGCAGATCCGGCGAAAAGATGTGGCCCGGCGCGAAGCCGATGCCGTTGCGCAGCGCGGCCTCGTGCAGGCGCATCGCGTCGAGGCCCGCAGGCAGTGCGAGCCAGAGGAAATAGCCGCCGCGCGGCCGCGTCAGCCGCGAGCCCGGCGGAAACGCGGTCTCGACGACCTGCATCGCGGCGTTCATGCGCGCCGCGAGCGAGGCGCGCAGCCGGCGCAGATGGCGGTCGTAGCCGCCGTCCTCGAGATAGTGCAGCACCGCGGTCTGCGCCGGCACCGAGGCCGCCATCGTCGTCATGAGCACGAGCCGCTGGATACGCTGCGCCTCGCGTCCCGCAGCGATCCAGCCGACGCGGTAGCCCGGCGCGAGGCATTTGGAAAACGAGGAACAATGCAGCACGAGGCCGGCCTCGTCGTAGGCCTTGGCCGGACGCGGACGCTGCGAGCCGAAATAGAGTTCGCCGTAGACGTCGTCCTCGATCAGCGGCACCGCATGCCGCGCGAGCAGCGCGACGAGCGCGCGCTTGCGCGCTTCGGGCATGAGGCAGCCCAGCGGGTTCTGGAACGTCGGCATGAGCCAGCAGGCGGCGATGCGCGTGCGCGACAGCGCATCGGCGAGTGCGTCGACGTCGATGCCGTGTTCGGGATCGGTGCGGATCTGCAGCGCCTTGAGCTTCAGGCGCTCGATCGCCTGCAGCGCCGCGTAGAACGCCGGCGACTCGATCGCGACCGTGTCGCCGGGCTGCGTCACGGCCTGCAGGGCGGCATTCAGCGCTTCGAGCGCGCCGTTGGTCACGACGATCTCGTCGGGCCGAAGCCGGATACCGTCTATGCGATAACGCAGCGCGATCTGCTCGCGCAGCCGCGGATTGCCGGGCGCGAGGTTCTCGACGATGGTTTCCGGCGCGAGCCGGCGCAGTCCTTTCGCGGCCGCTTTCGCGAGTTGCGCGAGCGGAAACAGATCGGGCCCCGGAAACGCCGAGCCCAGCGGTGCGGCATGGCCCGAGCGCGCCGCGCCGAGCACGGCGAAAACGAGGTCGCTGACCGTGACTTCGCCGGCTTCGCCGCCGGGCGCTGCAACCGGGACGTCGGGCATGCGCGCGGCGGAGGTCGCCGCGACGTAGAACCCCGACTGCGGACGCGCCTGGATCAGTCCTTCGCGTTCGAGCTTCTGATAGGCCTGGAACACCGTGGACGCGCTGACGCCGCGGCGCGCACGCGCTTCGCGCACGGACGGCAGCCGATCGCCGGGGGCGAGCTGGCCGTCCTCGATCAGGGCCGCGATTTCCGCGGCATAGCGCTCGTAGAGTTTCATCGTCAGCGCTCGTCGATGCCGCCCCAGGCGCCGACGTCGGCGGCGTCGACGGGTCTCGGGGCGTCGCCCCAGCGCGCGCGCAGCGTGCTGACGAGCGCGGCGACTTCGGCCGGCGACAGCGTCTGTGCGAACGGCGGCATGGTGTAGGGAGCCGGGTTCTGCGGCGTCGCCGGAGCGGCGGCGCCGAACAGCACGAGCTTGATCGCGTTGATCGGGTCCGGGTTGGTCAATGCGGATGAATTCGCGAGCGCGGGATATTTGCCGGATTCGCCGCGGCCGTCATCGCCATGGCAGTCGGCGCAATGCTCGCGATACAGGCGATCGCCGAGCGCGCGCTGTCCTGACGGCAACTGCCAGCGCGCGGTCTCGCGCACCGGCGGAACCGCCGGCAGCGCGCGAAGATAGGTTTCCACCGCGTCGGCGTCGGCTGCGTCGAGGTGCTGCAGGTTCTGCGCGATCACATCGGCCATCTTGCCGTAGGCCGCACGTCCGTCGACGGCCGCACCGCGCAGGTACTTCGCGACCGCGCCCGGCGCGTAGTGCGCGAGCGTCTGCGCGTTCAGCGCCGGCGCGTACCAGCCGCGCACGCGGCCTCCGCCGAGCTGCCGGCCCGGCGCGAGCGACGCGAACGTGCCGCGCGTGCCGTGGCAGACCGCGCAGTGACCGATGCCTTCGACGATCGCCGCGCCGCGCTGCAGCGGGGTGGCTTCCGCGACGGCAGGCAGCGGCGGCGCGGGTCGGTAGTAGAGCAGGCGCCAGGCGGTCATCGCGCCGGGCAGGTTCGCGGGAAATTCCAGCGCATCGGGCGGCGGCGTCGTCGGCACGGCCGGCACGCCGGCGAGATAGGCGAACAAGGCGTCGAGTTCCGCATCGCTCAGACGCGAAAAATTCGCATACGGAAATACCGGCGACTGCACGCCGTTGCGACTGACGCCGTGACGCATCGCGTGGCGGAATTCGGCCGCCGACCACGCGCCGATGCCGTGCTGCGGATCGGCGGTGAGATTGCTGCTGTAGATCGTGCCGTAGGGCGTGACGAACGCGCGCCCGCCGGCATACGGCGCGCCGCCGAACGCGGTATGGCAGCCGGCGCAGTTGCCGAGCCGCGCGAGCGCGCGTCCGCGTTCGATCACCGTCGCGTCGGTCGGAACGATGCGGGCTTCGCCCTGCGGTACGCGATACGGCGTCATGCCGCCCTGGCGCGCGAACATCAGCAGCAGCCAGGCCGTTGCGAACAGCGCGAGCGGCAGAATGCACGCAACGAGCAGCAGGCGCCGGCGCGTCATGGCTGCACCGCCGCGTGCGGCAGATCGGCGCAGGCCTGCGGCGGCACGAAGCTGCCGGCCGGCGCCGGGCGCAAGGCCTCGGTATGTTGCTGCGCCGACAGCCAGGCCGCGATCGCGCGGATCTCGGCCGGTTCCAGCGCGCGCGCGATCGAGGCCATGCAGTCGGGCTGCCGCGCCGTGCGCACGCCGGTGCGCCAGCCGCCGAACTGCGCGACGACGTATTCCTCGGGCAGCGCGACCAGTGCGGGAATCGCGGGCTCGAGTCCGGCGAGATCCGCGCCGTGGCAGGCGGCGCACGCGGGAATCCCGCGCGTTGCGTCGCCGTCGGCGATCAAGGCCTGCGCGCGCCGCGCCAGGGCCGGATCGATCTTCTTCGGCGCCGCATCCGGCGGATTCGCGCGCGGCGGCAGCGCGGCGAAATGCGTGGCGATGCGTTCGAGGTACGCGTCGTCCATGTTGCGCATGAGCCAGCCCATCTGCGGATAGTTGCGCCCGCCGTCGCGGAATGCGCGGAGCTGGCTGAGCAGGTAGCCGGCCGGCTTGCCGGCGAGGTGCGGGTAGTACTCCGACGCCGTGCGGCCTTCGCCCCGGGCGCCGTGACAGGCGCTGCACGCGGCAAGCCGTTCGGTCAGATCGCCGGCGTCATCCGCGGCGAACCCGGGCGTCGCGAGCATCGAGATCAGCAGAAGCAGCGGGCGGCACGTTTTCATGCCGTTATGGTGACCGTATCAGTTGTATCGGAACAGCGTCAGTTACCCGCGTGTTCCACCGGATCAGTTCCGGCTGCGTGCGGCACGCATCACGTGCGCTCGGCTCCGTCGGTCGAGTCCTGCGCTGCCTCGCCGGCGCGTCCGCGCGCGTCGCGCGCGCGCAGGCCCGACTCGATGCTGCGCACGATCTCGTCGATGTCGGCGGGCTTGCCGAAATGCGCATCGAAGCCCGCGCGCAGGGCTTCGTCGCGTTCACCGAGCGAGGCGAAGCCGGTCAGTGCGATCGCATAGCGACGCTGCGTGCCCGCGGCGTCTTCACGGCGTCGCAGCGCGCGGGCGAGTTCGTAGCCGTCCATGCGCGGCATCGCGATGTCGGCGACCATCACATCGAAATGGCGGCGCGCGAGCTGGTCGAGCGCGTCGAAGGCGTCGCCCGCGGTGGTGACGATCGCGCCCAGCGTGCCGAACAGCATCGCCAGCGCGTCGCGGCCCGAGGCTTCGTCGTCGACGACGAGAATGCTCACGCCGGCCAGCGACGACGGTGCCGGCGACGAGGACTGCGCGAGACCGCGCGAGCCGTCGAGCGAACTCGGCGTCAGCGGCAGACGGACCACGAAACGCGCGCCGCGTCCCGTTCCCTCGCTGCTGGCCGTGACGGTGCCGCCGTGAGCGTCGATCAGGTTGCGCACGATCGCGAGGCCGAGGCCCATGCCGCCGAATTCGCGCGTCTTCGTGATGTCGCGCTGGCTGAAGCGGTCGAACACGCGCGGCAGTTCGTCCGCGGCGATGCCGATGCCGGTGTCGGATACTGAAACCTCGACATGCATGTCGACGCGCGCGAGCGTGATGTCGATGTGGCCGCCGGCCGGTGTGAACTTGACCGCGTTCTCGAGCAAGTTGCCGAAGATTTGCTGCAGCCGGCGCAGATCGCCGGTCACGACCGCCGGCTGATTCACCCCGGATGCCGACAGCGTCTTGTTTTCTTCGGCCGCCCTCGGCGCAACGGCCTCGACGACCGAGCGGCGCAGGTCGAGCACGAGGCTGCCGCTCGTGATGCGGGATATGTCGAGCAGGTCGTTGATGAGCTGCGCCTGCGTGCGGCAGCTGCGGTCGATCGCGTCGACGCCGAGCGCGGCCTTCGGATGCAGTTCGGTCACGCCGACGACGCGCAGCACCTGCAGCCAGTTCGCGATGACGTTGAGCGGCGCGCGCAGTTCGTGGCTGACCAGCGCGAGAAAATCGTTCTTCGCCGCATTCGCGCGCTCGGACTCGACGCGCGCGCGGTTGGCGACGTCGAGCGCGATCTTCAGATGATGGATGTCCTGCAGTGCGAGCACCGCGCCGTCGATGCGGCTTTCGCTGGTCTGGTACGCGCGCGCCCAGAGCACGTACCAGTTGCCGCCGCTGCCCTGGACCTCGCGTTCGACCGGACGC
>CAMLLF010000038.1 GCA_946480705.1 uncultured Lysobacteraceae bacterium
CGCAGCGGCGCCGACGAGGCTGCCGAGATTGAGATTGCAGGCATAACTGCTCGTCGCGGTCAGCCAGACGCGGCGCCGCGGCAGTTTCAGGCCGAGCGAGCGTGCACCGAGCACGTCGAGCATGCCGTAGAGCGCATGGCTCGCGAGCGCGATGCCGGCGATCGCCGCGAGCGCGCCGGCGCTGCGCGAGCGCAGCGCCGCGAGCACGGCGTTCCAGTCGGTCTCGCGCGCGATGTCGACGACGAGCCACGCCGTCAGCGCGAGCAGGCCGATGCCGACCGCGCGCAGCGCGTAGCGCCGCCAGCGCGGTTCGCGCGCCGGCTCAGCGGCTCGCATGGCCGTCCGGTTCGAGGCTTTCGATGCGCGGGCGCGCCGCCGGTATGCGTTCGGCCCAGCGCGGATAGTGACGCAGGAAATGGAACACGAGCACGCTGCTGATGGTGCGCCACCAGGTGCGCCGCGGAACGCGGTCGGAAGTGACCGGCCTGCAGCTTTCGTCGATGAGCGTGCGCAGCCGGTCGCCGAGCAGCGTCGCGAACGCCGGATCGTCGATGACGACGTTGGCCTCGAGATTCAGCGACAGGCTCAGCGGGTCGAGATTGCTCGACCCGACCGTTGCCCAGCGGCCGTCGACGACGGCGACCTTCGCATGCATCGGCCGTTCGCAGTATTCGCAGACGCGCACGCCGGCCGGCACGAGGTAGTCGTAGAGCCAGCGCGCGACGACGGTGACGATCGGCATGTCGGGATTGCCCTGCACGACGATGGTCACGCGCACGCCGCGGCGCGCGGCGCGGCGCAGGTCGCGCAGCAGCCGGTAGCCCGGGAAGAAATAGGCGTTCGCGATCAGGATCTCGCGGCGCGACGCGCGGATCGCGATGCGGTATTCGCGCTCGATGTCGGTCGGATGGCGATGGTTGTCGCGCGTGACGAAGCGCACGCGCGCGCTGCCGTCGCTCGCCGCGGCCACGCGGCGCATCAGCGCTTCCCGGTGCGACAGCACGAGATGCGCCGCGCTGTAGGAGCGCACGACGAAGTCCTCGATGTCGTGGACGATGGGGCCGGTCAGTTCGACGGCGTAGTCCTGCAGCGCGCGCGGCCCCGATTCCAGCAACTGGTCGCAACAGAAATTGATGCCGCCGACGAACGCGACGCGGCTGTCGATCAGCACGATCTTGCGATGCAGCCGGCGGAACACGTTCATGCGCAGGCCGAACAGGCGCCGGCGCGGTTCGTAGATGTGCAGGCGCACGCCGGCTTCGGCGAGGCGCGCGCGATACTCGGCCCCGAGCGGCTCCGAGCCGAAGCCGTCGGCGAGCACGTCGACCTCCACGCCGCGCGCGGCCGCGCCGCTCAACGCCTCAAGCAATTGCAGGCCGACCTTGTCGTCGAGCAGGATGAAGGTCTCGATGTAGACGCGCGTGCGTGCCTGCGCGATCGCCTCGAACACGCGCGGAAAGAATTCCTCGCCGTTCTCGAGCAGGCCGATCGTGTTGCCTTCGCGCCAGACCGGCTTCATGCGCAGACCTCCGCGAACAGCGGCAGATGGTCCGACAGATGCGGCCACGGCAGCGCCGAGAGCACGCAGGCCGACTGCACGCGCAGATTGCCGACATAGATGCGGTCGAGCGCGAGCAGCGGCCAGCGTGCGGGGAACGTGCGCGGCTGCGACACGCCGGCGCGCGCGAACGCCGAATGCAGCTGGCCGTCCTGCAGCACCGCGTCGGCGCGGCCGCGCCAGTCGTTGAAGTCGCCGGCAACGACGAGCGCCGTGCCCGGCGCGATCTGCGCGTCGATCAATGCCTTGAGCAGGGCTAGCTGGCGCTGGCGGTGCGCCTCGCGCAGCCCCAGGTGCACGCAGATCGCGTGCAGTTCGCCGAGCCGCGGCACGTCGAGCACGCAGTGCAGCAGGCCGCGCGGCTCGGGCCCCTGCACCGAGATGTCGTGGTTGCGTTCGCTGACGATCGGAAAGCGCGACAGCAGCGCGTTGCCGTGATGACCGTGCGGATACACCGCGTTGCGGCCGTAGGCGAACTGCGGCCAGAGCTGGTCGGCCAGGTATTCGTAGTGCGGGCCGGCGAGATTGCCGTTGCGCCAGCTGCGCTGCTCTTCGCCGGCGACTTCCTGCAGGAACACGACGTCGGCACCGGTCGTGCGCACGGCATCGCGCAGTTCGGCCAGCATGAAGCGCCGGTTCCACGGCGCGAGTCCCTTGTGCGTGTTGATCGTCAGCAGCCGCAGCGTGCACGGCTCCGGCGCGGCGACGGGTTCCGGCGATTCCCGGCGCGTGCGCGACAGCGCGGCCACGTTAGTCATGACGGCGCTCCCGCAGCAGATCCTGCGCGCCGAGTTCGCGGCGCGCCTCCTCGACGGCCGCGGCGATCGCCTGCCCGGACGGTGCGGGCGGCGGCGCTTCGGTGTCCCGCGGCGGCGGCGCACCGCGCGACGGCGACGCGGCTTCCGGCATCGCCTCGGCGTCGTTGCTCGCGACGAGCCGCAGCTGCGGCGGCCCGAAATCGACGCCGAGCGCTTCCAGGCGCGCGCGCACCGCGCGCTGGGCCTCGCTGCGCGCACGGCCGAAATCGCCGCGGCGCTGGTCGACCCAGCCGAAGAACTGCACGCGCACGGCATCGCGCGCGATCTCGGCGATCTGCACCGACGGCGCCGGCTGCGCCAGCACGTCGGCGGTCTCCCGCACGGCCTGCAGGCCCTCGTGCATCACGGCGGCGAGATCCGCGCGCGGCTCGATCGCCACGCTGAACTCGAAGCGGCGATTGCCGTTGCTCGTGAAGTTCAGCAGCACGGCCTTGAACACGAAGGCGTTCGGCAGGCTCAGCTGGTTGCCGTCGGGCGTCATCAGGATCGTCGCGCGCGAATTCATGCCGACGACGACGCCCTGGTGCACGTCGATGGCGACCGAGTCGTCGGGCGCGAAAGGACGGCGCAGGCTCAAAAGGATGCCGGCGATGTAATTTTCCAGAAGATCGCGAAATGCAAAACCCAGCGCGATGCCGACGACGCCGGCCGAACCGAGCAGCGCGGCCGCGAACGTCGTCGCGTCGAGGATTTCCAGCGCGAACAGCAGGCCGGCCAGCACCGCGAACACGCGTATCGCCTGGCGCACGAGTTCGCCGACGAAAGGATTGCCGCGCGCGCTGCGGCCGACGAAGCCGCGCCGCGACACCCAGCGGCCGGCGCGCCAGAACGCCCAGATCACCCCGAACGCGACGAGCAGCAGCGGTATCGAGCCGACCAGGCGCGCGAGCTTCTGCAGGCTGACGCGCAAGGTGGGCACGATGCGTTCGAGCGTGCCCGAGACGATCTCGATGCGATTGACGACCTGCCCGCCCGCGTTGTTCGCCTGCGCGATCTTCTCGGCGAGTTCCTTGTCGGCTTCGCGCGCGACCTGGCCTTCGAGGATCAGCACCTTGCCGAAGCGCTGCGGCATCACGCGTTCGAGGCCGGGCACGTTCGCGAGCACGGTCTCGGCGCTCTCTGCCGGCGCTGCGGAATCCTGCGCGTGCGCCGCGCATACGGCGATCGTCAGCAGCATCACCGCGACGAGTCTACGCATGCGCGTCTCCGGCCAGTCCCGCGAGCCAGTGCCGCACCGCGGCCGCATCGTCGAGGTGATATTTCGCCGCGAGCGACAGGCGCTCGCCGACGCCGATGCCGAAGCCGCCGAGTTCGATCGCGGCGACGAAGGCGTCTTCGTCGGTGACGTCGTCGCCGACGACGACCGGAATGCGCGCCGCGAACGGCGGGAGCTGCATCTGTCCGATCAGCGCCGTGCCCTTGTCGCGCTCGCGCGCGGCGAACTCGAACACGAGCACGCCGTCGAGCAGGCGCAGCCGGTCGAACTTCGGCAGCAGCGGCGACAGCGCGGCCCTCAGGCATTCTGCACGCTCCGGCACCTGCCGATAGTGCAATACGCACGAGCTCGGCTTTCGTTCGACCCAGGTTCCCGGATTGACCGCCGAAATCTCGGCCAAGTGAATTTCCACCGCCAGCAGTTGCACCTGATAGTGACGGTCGTGCTCGGCGAAGCCTGCGCCGCCGTGCTCGGCGATGCGCGGCAGTTTCAACGTACCGAGGATGCGGTCGAGGTCGTCGGCGCTGCGCCCGCTGAGCACGCACAGCGCACCGGCGAGCCGCGTCCAGAGCAGGCTCAGCGTCGCTCGCAGCGCAGGCGTCAGCGCCACGTCCGCGGGATCGTCGCGGTAGTCGCAGAGCGTGCCGTCGAGGTCGAGAAACAGCGCCCAGTTCGCGAGCGCCGGCAAGTGCGGCGGCGGCGCGCGGCGCAGGGGCCGCGATGCCGCGGCGACATCGGCGATGACGGGCTCGAACAGCGGGTCGGCAGAACTCATTCGGCGAATCCTTCGCAGCGGAACACTCGCCGCGCAGCGTCGTGCGGCGACGCGCGGCTACGACGCGATTGCAGAACCTGTGCCATGCGCAGGCATGGCATGCGTATTGCTCCTTCGCTGTCGACCCCGGCTAGAGGAAGGCTGATGGATGTGACGATCCACGCACCCGAGGAACACGCGATCGTCAGCAACGCTCGCGACGCAGCGAACGACGGCGGACGCCTGATCGTCGTTTCCAATCGCGTGACGCTGCCGGGTTCGACGCAGCCCGGCGGGCTCGCCACGGCACTGCTCGCGCTGCTGCAGCAGCGCGGCGGCAGCTGGATGGGCTGGAGCGGCGCGATCGCCGACAGCGTGACGCCGCGCGCGCAGCAGCATGGACGCATCCGCTACGTCACCTGGGATCTGCCGCGCGAGGAGTTCGAGTCGTTCTACGCCGAATACGCGAATCGCACGCTCTGGCCGCTGCTGCACGGACGCACCGATCTCATGGCCTTCGAGCGCGAACACCTGCAGGGCTATCTGCGCGTCAACGAGCGCTTCGCCGAGCAGGTCGCGCGCGAGGCGCGGCCGGATGACCTCATCTGGATCCACGACTATCACCTGATGCCGCTCGCTTCGCTGCTGCGCGCGCGCGGCCTGAACAACTGCATCGGCTTCTTCCTGCACACGCCGCTGCCGGCGCCGCGCACGCTCGTGACGCTGCCGCAGCATCGCGCGATGCTCGGGCTCCTGGCCGCGTGCAATCTCGTCGGCCTGCAGACCGCGAACGACGCGCGCGCGATGAAGAACTATCTGATGGCGGAACTCGGCGCGGTCGAGCGCGACGGCGCACTGCATCTGCCCGGCGGCGAGATCACGCGCGTGCGCACGTTCCCGATCGGCATCGATCCGGCCGCGATGGCCGCGCTCGCGCGCGAGTCCGAGCACGCGCCGGAGATCCAGCAGCTGCGCAACAGCCTCGGTCGCAGCAGCCTCGTGATCGGCGTCGACCGGCTCGACTATTCCAAGGGACTGCCGCAGCGCCTGCGCGCGTTCCGCCATCTGCTCGGCAGCCATCCGCAGCTCGCCGGCCGCGCGACCTTCCTGCAGGTCACGCCCGAATCGCGGCGCGAAGTCAGCGAATACCGCCAGCTCAGCCGCGAAGTGCAGCGGCTCGTCGGCGACATCAACGGCCACTACGCCGCGCCCGCGTGGACGCCGGTGCGCTACGTCAACCGCGGCTATTCGCACGCGACGCTCGCCGGCTTCTACCGGCTCGCGCGCGTCTGCCTCGTGACGCCGCTGCGCGACGGCATGAATCTCGTCGCGAAGGAATTCATCGCCTGCCAGCATCCGCAGGATCCGGGCGTGCTCGTGCTGTCGGAATTCGCGGGTGCCGCGGCCGAACTCGCCGAGTGCGCGCTGATCGTCAATCCCTACGACATCGAGGGCTGCTCGCGCGCGCTGGCGCGCGCGCTGACCATGCCGCTCGACGAGCGCCTGCAGCGCTGGCAGGCGGCGATGCGCATCCTGCAGGAGGGCAACGTGCAGCGCTGGGCCGAGCGCTTTCTTTCCGCGCTGGCCGGCGCGCGCCGTCCGCCGCAGCGCGCGGCGGTGAATCCGTGACGCCCGACGCGACGACGGCAGGTGCCGTCGGGACCGCGCTCGTACCGGTCGATCACCGCCGCCGCGACTGGTACAAGGAGGCCGTCATCTACCAGATCCACGTGAAGTCGTTCCTCGACGGCAACGGCGACGGCATCGGCGACTTCGCCGGACTTCACGCGAAACTCGACTACATCGTCGCGCTCGGCGTCGACACCTTGTGGCTGCTGCCCTACTACCCGTCGCCGCGACGCGACGACGGCTACGACGTCGCCGACTATTTCGACGTGCACCGCGACTACGGCACGCTCGACGAACTGAAGGCCTTCCTCGATGCGGCCCACGCGCGCGGCCTGCGCGTGATCGGCGATCTCGTGCTCAACCACACGTCGTCGGATCATCCCTGGTTCGATCGCGCACGCCGCGCGCCGCGCGGCACGCCCGAGCACGAGTTCTACGTCTGGTCCGACACCGACCAGGCCTATGCCGGCACGCGCATCATTTTTCCCGACGTGGAAAAGTCCAACTGGAGCTGGGATCCGGTCGCCGGACGCTACTATTTCCATCGGTTCTACGCGCACCAGCCCGACCTGAACTTCGACAACCCGCTCGTGCTGGAAGCCATGCTGGACGTGCTGCGCTTCTGGCTCGACCTGGGTCTCGACGGCTTCCGCCTCGACGCGGTCGCCTATCTCGTCGAGCGCGAAGGCACGAGCAACGAGAATCTGCCCGGAACGCATGCGGTACTGCGCCGCCTGCGCGCCGAGATCGACGCGCACTACCCCGACCGCATGCTGCTCGCCGAGGCCAACCAGTGGCCCGAGGACATGCTCGAGTATTTCGGCCGCGACGACGAATGCCATATGGCCTTCCACTTCCCGCTGATGCCGCGCATGTACATGGCGATCGCGCAGGAGGACCGTTTTCCGATCAGCGACATTCTGCGCCAGACCCCGCCGACGCCGCCGCTGTCGCAGTGGGCGATCTTCCTGCGCAATCACGACGAACTCACGCTGGAGATGGTCACCGACGCCGAACGCGACTATCTCTGGGACACCTATGCAGCCGATCCGCGCGCGCGCCTGAATCTCGGCATACGGCGGCGCCTCGCGCCGCTGCTGCAGCGCGACCGCCGCCGCATCGAACTGATGACCGCCCTGCTGCTGACCCTGCCCGGCACGCCCGTGCTCTATTACGGCGACGAGATCGGCATGGGCGACAACGTGCACCTCGGCGATCGCGACGGCGTGCGCACGCCGATGCAGTGGTCCAACGACCGCAACGGCGGCTTCTCGCGCGCCGATCCGCAATTGCTGGTGCTGCCGGCGATCACCGATCCGGTCTACGGCTATGCCGCGGTCAACGTCGAGGCGCAGGAATCCGATCCGCACTCGCTGCTGCACTGGACGCGGCGCTTCGTCGCGGTGCGCCGGCGCTACGGCGGCCTGTTCGGCCGCGGCGAGCTGCGCTTCGTCTATCCGCGCAACCGCAAGGTGCTCGCCTACCTGCGCGAGCATGACGGCGTCAGCGTGCTGTGCGTCGTCAATTTCGCGCGCACGCTGCAGGCGGTCGAACTCGATCTTGCCGACCATGCGGGCCGCCTGCCGGTCGACGTGGTCGGCGGGTCGGCACTGCCGCTGATCGGGCGCCAGCCGTATCAGCTGACGCTGCCGCCCTATGGCTTCGTCGCGCTGGAACTCGCCGGGCGCGACCGCTTGCCCGACTGGTATCACCCCGAGCCCGAGCCGCTGCCCGAACTGCCGACGCTCGTACTGCGCCGCGACCTCGCCGAGGAAATCGCCGAGAAATACCGCGCGCGACTGCAGGACGAACTGCTGCCGGCCTGGCTGCCGCGCCGCGGCGGCAGCGGCGGACGGATCAGCGGCGTCTTCGCCGCGGCGCCGGGCAGCGGCGACAGCGCGCTGCTCCAGCTCGACAACGCCGACGGCCGCGAACTGCTGCCGCTCGCGATCGCCTGGGAAGGCCGCGACGGCGATGCCGGCGCGCTGCCGCATGCGCTGGCCCGCGCACGCCGCGGCGCGCGCGTCGGCCTGCTCAGCGACGGCCTCTCGGCGCGCCCGCTGCTCGAAGCCTGGCGCGACGCATGGAGCGTGCAGACCACGTGGCAATCCGGCGGCGCGACGCTGCGCTTCCTGCGCAGCCCGGGCGTCGCCGCGCTGCCGCCCGCGCGCGGGCGCGAAGTCGCCCTGCTCGCGAGCGCGAACGGCATCCAGCGCGCGCGGCTCGACGCGGCGCTCGCGATCAGTGTCGCCCACGGCAGCCTCGATCGCCTCGCCGGACCGCTGCTGATTGCGCAGGGTCTCGTCGCCGCCGGCTACGGCAACGTCGCGCCGCTTGTCGGCACCGCGTCGATCGACGACGGCGCAACGCCGCGCGTGTTCGCGCTCGCGCACGAATGGCCGGCCAACCAGGGCAATCTGCAGGACTGGACGCTGAGCTTCCTGCGCCGCAGCCTGCACGAATACCGAGCGACCGGCCCGGATCGCCAGCGCGATCTCGTGCAGGCCTGCAGGCCGCTCGCGCAGCGCCTCGGCCAGCGGCTCGGCGAACTGCATTGCGCGCTCGCGACGCTCGGCACCGGCGGCACGCCCGGCGCGGCTTCCGTGCCCAGGCCGCCACGCTGCGCGCCGAACTCGACCTGCCGCTCGAACGGGTGCAGGCCACTGC
Source organism: uncultured Lysobacteraceae bacterium (assembly GCA_946480705.1). The sequence continues at coordinate 8,643 of CAMLLF010000038.1, forward strand.
CCGGCGCATCCGCAGCCTCGACGATTCGCTGAGCCGCACCGACGCCGGCCTCGCGCAGCGCGTGCACGGACAGCTGTCGCTCACGCAGGTGCTGCTCGTCACCGGCGACGTCTGCTTCGTCGATTTCGCCGATCCGCCGGCAGTGCTCGCCGAAAGCGGCACGACGCGCGGCTGCCGCCTCGCCGATCTCGCCGGCATCCTGCATGCGATCGATCACGTCACCGCCATCGTCGCCGCCGAGTTCGACGCCGACGACGCCGCGGCCGTCGAATTCACGCAGGCCTTCCACGCGCAGGCGCGCGAAGCGCTGCTCGCCGGTTATTTCCGCGCGTGCCCGAATGCCGGCGAGCCCGTCGAACCGCGCGTGCGCCGCCATCTGCTGCGCCTGCTGCAGGCCTGGCACGCGGTGCGCGAACTCGGCCAGGCGCGCCGGCGCGAATCGCTGCAGGGCGGCTGGGCCGCGCTGCGCAGCGCACTGAACCTGTCGCCGCGCACCGACCGGCTGAACCGAACCGAAGCCACCGCTGCACCGATGGCACGATGACTGCAGCGGCTGTCGCATCACAGCCCGGAGTATTCCGCGATGCCGAACCGACAGACCCGAGCCCGCGACGCCAAGGATCCGCCGGCGCCCGGCAGCAAGCCCGTCGCCGAGCCGCGCACGCAGAAAAAGGCGCGCAAGGCCCACGCCGACGACAACCTCGACAAGGCCCTGCGCGAGACATTCCCGGCCAGCGACCCGATCTCGCCGTTCGTGCCGGCGGTGCCGCGGACGAAGAAGCATTAGAGCTCGGCTGGAAAACAGCGAGTAGCAGGTAGCGACTGGAGAAAGCGTCCCCGCGCGGCGGATACGCTGCTTTTCCACTAGTTACTACCTACCTTCCTCTATTTATTCGCAACTTCCGGTACCGCCCATGCCACGCCCTATCTGGAACGGAACCATCTCCTTCGGCCTGCTGCAGGTGCCGGTGCAGCTGATGCCCGGCGAGCGCAGCACGGATCTGCATTTCCGCATGCTCGACGGCCGCACGAAGTCGCCGATCCGCTACGAGCGCGTCAACAGCGAGACCGGCGAGGAAGTGCCCTGGAAGGACATCGTCAAGGCCTATGAATACGCCAAGGGCAGCTACGCCGTCATCGACGAGAAGGAGCTCAAGCGCGTCGCGCCGGAGTCGACCGAGACCGTCGACATCGAGAGCTTCGTCGACGCCGACGCGATCGACGAGCGCTATTTCGAGAAACCCTACATCCTCGTGCCCGGCAAGCGCGCGAGCAAGGGCTACGTGCTGCTGCGCGAAACGCTGAAGAAGACGCGCAAGGTCGGCATCGCGAAACTCGTCATTCGCACGCGCCAGTACCTCGCGATGCTCAAGCCGCAGGACCGCGCGCTCGTGCTGATCCTGCTGCGCTTTCCGCAGGAAATCGTCGACACCGGCGACTACGACCTGCCCAGGAGCGGCGCGGCGGGCGAACGCATCAGCGCGCGCGAACTGGAGATGGCGGCAAAGCTCGTCGAATCGATGAGTGCCGCCTGGAAGCCCGAGGACTACAAGGACGACTTCCGCGACAAGCTGCGCAAGGTCGTCGAGGCGAGCATCAAGAAGGGACGCGGCCGCAAGGCGGCGCCGAAGCTCGAACCGCTGGAGACCGCGCGCGAGGCGTCGACGAACGTTGTCGACTTCATGGCGCTGCTGGAGAAGAGCGTCGCGAGCGGACGGCGCACGAAGCCCGCGGGCGAGACGGCGAAGAAAGCGGCGAAGCGACCGGCGCGCAAGAAGGCTGCGGCGAAGAAGACGGCGGCGAAGACCGCGCGGAAGCGCAAGGCGTCCTGACCCGGCTCCTCGATTGCGTCGATCGGGCTGCCGTTCTGCTGCAATCGCCCCCATCCCCATCCATGGCCGCCGTCCGAACGGCCGGTTTCTACCCACCTGCGAAAAGCAAAAAGACCGGCTTCCGCTTTAACGATTCCCTACTCCCGGTTCCCGCCCCCCAGCACCTGCCCCGCAATCTCCGACGCCACGAGCCGGTCGTCGAACGCGATGCGCCGCTCCACGCCGCCGACATCGGCGCTGAGCACCGTCTCGGCGCCGCGACCGGCGATGAGCACGGTGTCGCCGGGCTGCGCGAGGCTCAGCGCGAGGCCGATCGCCGCACGGCGCTCGTCGACGATCTGCACGCGCGCGCTGCAGGCGGCGTCGACGCCGGCGAGGATGTCGGCGGCGATTCCGGAAAATGCCTCGCCGCGGAAATTGTCGGGCGTCACGACGACGATGTCGGCGCGCTCGGCGGCGATGCGTCCCATGACCGGGCGCTTGGTCGCATCGCGTCTGCCGCCGCAGCCGAACACGCAGATCAGGCGTCCCGGCGTCAGTGGCCGCAGCGTGTCGAGCACGACCTCCAGCGCGCCCGGCTTGTGCGCGAAGTCAACGACGACGGAAACCTCGCCGCGGTGCGCGACGCGCTCCATGCGACCGGGCACCGGCTGCATGGCAGCCAGACCCTGTTCGATCGCCGCGCGCGGCACGCCGAGTTCGTGCGCGAGCGCGACCGCGCCCAGAATGTTCTCGACGTTGAACCGGCCGATCAGCGGCGATGCGACGGTCGCGACGACATTGCCGCGGGCGCTGATGTCGCCGGCGATGCCGGCGGCAGTGACGGCGAGCGCTGCGCCGTCGAGCACGCGCAGCGGCGAGACCGCGCCGAAGGCCAGCGGCGGCGCGTCGGGAAAATGCGCCGAGCGTTCGAGCTGTGACTGCAGCCGCGCGCCATGGGCGTCGTCGACGTTGATCGCCGCGCGCGGCGCCTTGCCGCGGCGCCGCGACTCATCGACGTATTCGGTGAACAGCCGCGCCTTCGCGGCAAAGTAGTTGTCCATGGTCTCGTGCAGGTCGAGGTGCTCGACCGAGAGATTCGTGAAGACCATGCCGTCGAACGCGACGCCGAGCGTGCGTTCCTGTTCGAGCGCATGCGAGGACACTTCCATCGCGAGCGCCGTGCAGCCCGCATCGCGCATTTCCCGCAGCGTGCGATGCAGCACGAACGTGCTCGGCGTCGTGTTCGGCGACGGCAGGATACGTCCCGCATGCCGCATGTTCTCGGTGCCGATCACGCCGACCGAGTGTCCGGCCGCGGCCAGCAGGCTTTCGAGCAGATACGTCGTCGTGGTCTTGCCGCAGGTCCCGGTGACGCCGACGAGCAGCAGTTCCGCGCCGGGATCGCCGTAGAACGCGCGTGCGAGTTCGGCGGCCGCGGCGCGCCGGTTCGCGACGCGGATGCTCGGCACGTCCGCGTCGAGCACGTCCTCGCTGACGATCAGCGCCGCGCCGATCTCCAGCGCGCGCGCGAGGAATTCGTCTTTCTGCGCCCGGCCGCCGCCATGGACGAATACGCCGCCGGCCACGAGGTCGCGCGTATCGTCGGTCACGATCGGATAGCGGCGGATGTCGGCGACGAGATCTTCGAAGGTCATGGCGGGTCCGTGCGGGATGCGGGAGCGCGCCAGCCTGCACGACCGCGCGGGCGTGAGCCGGGCGGGATCATGGCGAAACGGGGCCGGCTCGCGGCGCGGGATCATCGCACCGGCCGCGGGCGGGAGTGAAGAGGAACAGGAAAACGAGCGCCCAGTGCCTACGCTTTCCCGCTCCTCCGACGATCGACCGCCATCACACCAGAATCGAAAACCAGTCGCCGCTGCTCGACTCGACGAGCGACCGCGCGTCCATCGTGCTGAAGGAATACCAGCGGCCTTCCGCGTCGCGCGCCCAGCGCAGCGGTTCGGCCGGAGCGGTGCCCGCGTCGCAGAGCCGCGGTTCGCAGAACACATCGAGTTCGCGCATCTC